>DOUW01000100.1:0-4818 GCA_003520365.1 Massilia sp. | reverse complement strand
TACTGGCGCGCGGTGTGCCAGCAGGCTTCGGCGGCGCCCAGCGCGCCCCAGGCGATGCCGTAGCGGGCCGAGTTCAGGCAGGTGAACGGACCTTTCAGGCCGCGCACTTCGGGGAAGGCGTTTTCTTCCGGGCAGAACACGTTGTCCATCACGATTTCGCCGGTGACCGAGGAACGCAGGCCGAACTTGCCGTGGATCGCCGGCGCCGACAAGCCTTCCCAGCCTTTTTCCAGCACGAAGCCGCGGATCGCGCCTTCGTCGTCCTTGGCCCAGACGACAAAGACGTCGGCGACCGGGGAATTCGTGATCCACATTTTCGAGCCGCTCAAGCTGTAGCCGCCGTCCACTTTACGGGCGCGGGTGACCATCGAGCCCGGGTCGGAGCCGTGGTTCGGTTCGGTCAGGCCGAAGCAGCCGATCCATTCGCCGGTGGCCAGTTTCGGCAGGTATTTCTGCTTGGTCGCTTCGTTGCCGAACTCGTAGATCGGGACCATGACGAGGGACGATTGCACGCTCATCATCGAGCGGTAGNNCTGCAGCTTGTCCTGGCAGTAGGCGGCGGCGGCGTCGCGCACCATGCGCTCTTCGTCGGTGAGCTGGCTGTTCAGCAGCAGCGGATCATCCCAGTGGAAAGCGGTCTTGCGAGGCGAATTGGATGGCGTCATGGATCGGTCCTGGTTAGCGCGTCTAACAAAAACTCCATGGCAGCGTTGCATCGTCTTGCCGTACGCTCGTACTGTCTTCGACGATGCGCCTTGCCCTGTAGGTTTTGTTAGACGCTCTTGGGTTCTTGTCGGCGGAAGGCAGCGGGGGCATTCCGGGATCAAGGCATTATAGGAAGGACGTTCCGATGCATCTTTTCTAACTGCGACAGCCATTTTCATTTTCCCGCGTGCGTCCATGCAGGGAGGCTACTGCGAAAACGAGACGGCCTCCGTCAGGCCGGCCTCGCGCAGGCGCATCATGTCGCGCGTCGGGGCGCTGCCGAAGTGGCGCGCGTATTCGCGACTGAACTGCGAGGCGCTCACGTAACCGACGCGCTGGCAGGCCAGGTTCGCATCCATGCCGGTCGACAGCATCAACCTGCGCGCTTCCTGCAGGCGCAGGGTTTTCTGGAACTGCAGCGGGCTCATCGACGTGAGCGACTTGAAGTGCCCGTGCAGCGCCGACGGGCTCATGTGCGCCAGGTCGGCCATCTCGCCGATGCGCATCGGCTGGTCGTAATGGGCGCGGATCCAGGCCACCACCTTGCCGACCCGGGTCGACTCGATCCGCCCCAGCTGGGCCAGGCGCGTACCGAAGGGGCCGCGCAGCAGGCGCAGCACGATTTCGTCGTGCACCAGCGGCGCCAGCAGGGCGGCATCCTCGGGCTGCGCGGCCAGCGCCAGCAGGCGCACGGCGGCGTCGACGATCGCCTCGCTCGCCTAGGCTACATACACCGCGCGCGCCTGGGGCACCGGCGGCGCGCCGTCCGGCCAGGCCTTCAGCACCAGTTCGGCCAGCCGTTCCTGGTCGAAATCGAGCCGGAACGACAGGTAGGGCGCGGCCACGCTGGCCTGCCGGATCATGGCCGCGATCGGCAGGTCGAGCGAGAAGACCAGCATGCGCGACGGGTCGTAGTCGTAGGCCTCGTCGCCCAGCATCACGGTCTTGGCGCCTTGCGCCACGATGCACAGCGCCGGCCGGTGCAGGCCGTGCACCAGCTCCTCGCTCGGGGTGGAGGCGCGCACCGCATGCAGTCCGGGAATGCAGGTGGCAAACGAACCGTCGCTAGGCGCGTTGGCGGCAAGCAGGGCGGCCAGGCGCGCCAGTCCCGGGGCGGAGGAGGGCGTCGATGCAGTCATGGTCGGCGCAGGATACACCACGCTTCAGTCAACGTGGTCGGTCGACAGCGACAATGCCTTCATGGCCGCGATTTCGCCGCGGCGCGCTTCGAGTTCCGCTTCGGCCATCGCGACGGCATCGCTGCCGGCCAGGAAGCGGCGCGGCGGCGCGGCCATGCCGGCCAGTTCGAGTATGGCGGCGGCCAGCTTCACCGGGTCGCCCAGCTGCCTGCCCTTGTAGGCGCCATAGGCCTGCGCGATGCTGCCGTGGGCGGCATAGTCGTCGATGACGTTCGCGCCGTAGCGTACCGAGTCCGGGGCCAGGAAGCCGGTACGGAAGAAGCCCGGCTCGACGGTCGTGAGCTTGATGCCGAAGGGTTCGATTTCGAGCGCGAGCGAGGACGACAAGCCCTCCAGCGCAAACTTGGTCGCGCAATACACGGAGGAACCGTTGAAACCGGTGACGCCGGCGATCGAGCCGATGTTGATGACGTGCCCGCCGCGCTGGCGCCGCAGGACCGACAGCGCCGCACGCAGCATGTGCATGACGCCGTACACGTTCACCGCGAACTGCTGCGCGATGTCGTCCGGCGTGACCTCTTCCAGGCGTCCCAGCAGGCCGTAGGCGGCGTTGTTGACCAGCACGTCGATGCGGCCGAAGCGTTCGACCGCGGCGGCAATCGCGGGCGCGGCCTGCGCTTCGCTGGCGACGTCGAGCTGGACCAGCGCGACGCGCTCCTGGTCGACCGTGCCGAAGGCATCCCGCAGTTGCGCCAGGCTGCGGCCCGTTGCGACCACCTTGTCGCCGGCAGCGAGCGCCGCGCGGGCGATGTCGGCGCCGATGCCGCGGCCGGCGCCCGTGATGAACCAGACTTTGCTCATGATGTTTTCTCCAGGTTGTGCCACGTGGCGTGGCGTTGAACGTGGAGAGCATGGTAGGGCGGGAGCAGGGCGGCGACTTGCCTGAAACTCCAGGAAGCTGGCGCATTTCTCGCCGGATGGCGGTTGGGGCGGGCGCGTGCAGTCAGCGTGAAGTTAGCGTAACGCGCCTGCGTGCGCCTCAGGGGGTGACGCCGAAACGACCGCCGTGGAACAGCAGCGCCGGCTGCGGTTCGACTTCGCATTCCTCGACTTCGCCCACGAAGATGACGTGGTCGCCTTCGGGATAGCGGCTGCGGTTATGGCATTCGAACCAGGCGGCCGCGCCTTTCAGGATCGGCTGGCCGGTGCGCGAGAGCAGGTAATCGACGCCGGCGAAGGGATCCTCGCCGCGGCGCGAGAAGCGCAGCGCCAGTTCTTCCTGGCCGGCCGCGAGCACGTTGATGACGTAGTGCGAGTTGCCGCTGAAGATGGGCAGGCTGTTGGCGCGCGCGCCCAGGCTCCACAGCACCAGCGGCGGATCGAGCGAGACGGAATTGAACGAACTGGCGGTCAGGCCGCGGAAGCTGCCGTCGGCCAGGCGCGTCGTGATGACGGTGACCCCGGTCGCGAATTGCGACAGCGCCTGGCGGAAATGCGCCGTGTCGAAACCGCGCTCGGTGGCGCGGGGAGAGCGTGTGTTCATCGGTACCTTGAAAAGTTGCATGCTCATTATGCCATCGCGAGACATTCGACGCCGCCAGCCTCCATGTTGCCGCTGCATAAAAAGTGACTTTACGTTAGAGTGAGGTCATAGCTAACAGTGTCGAGGTATGGAATGAGCGAGCAAAAAACGACCGATGTGGCGATCCTCGGCGGAGGGTGCTTCTGGTGCGTCGAGGCCGTCTACCTGGAGGTGCGCGGAATCACGCGCGTGGAGTCGGGCTACATGGGCGGGCAGGTCGTCAACCCGAGCTACGAGCAGGTATGCGGCGGCGCCACGGGGCACGCCGAAGTGGTGCGGCTGGAGTTCGATTCCTCGGTCATCAGCTACCGCGACATCCTGCAGATCTTCTTCACGATCCACGACCCCACCACGCCCGACCGCCAGGGCAACGACGTTGGTCCGCAATACCGTTCCGTGATCTTCACGCAGGGCGCCGAGCAGGAGGCGACGGCGCGCCAGGTGATGGCGGAGATGGCGGCCGTGTGGGATGCGCCGATCGTCACCCAGGTGCTGCCGGCCGAGACCTGGTACAAGGCCGAGGAGTACCACCAGAATTATTACGCCCAGCATCCGATGCAGGGCTATTGCGCCTTCGTGGTGGCGCCGAAGGTGGCCAAGTTCAGGAAGACGTTTCAGCAGTTCATGAAGTAGGTGGGTCATTGATGCCGTGGCATCAATGACGTACCCACGCGTAAACGATGAACAGACGTGCGCTTTATCAGCGCCAACACGACGCAAGCGTCACGCGTGGGCACGGAGTGCCCACCCTACGGGTACATGTACCTGCGCGACCACGGGATCTGCGCCGGGTCTTCGCCGGCCTTGCCGCAGACGATCTGGTACAGGCTGATCCAGTCGTGGGCAAAGGCGTAGGCGCAGCCGGCGAGGTAGACGTGCCAGATGCGGAAGCGCTTGGCATCCGTGAGCCTGGCGATGGCGTCGGCCCGGTTCTCGAAGTTCTCGGTCCAGGCCGCGCAGGTTTTGGCGTAGTGGCGGCGCAGGTTCTCGACGTCGCGCACCTCCAGGCCGCCCTGCTGCATGGTCTTGATGACTTCCGACAGGTGTGCCAGCTCGCCGTGCGGGAACACGTATTGGTCGATGAATTCGCCGCCGCCATAGGGCGAAGAGCGTCCTTCGACGTCCGTGCTGGTGATGCCGTGGTTCATGACCACGCCGTCCGGGGCGAGCAGGGCGTTGATGCGCTCGAAGTACTCGGGCAGGTGCTTGACGCCGACGTGTTCGAACATGCCGACGCTGGTGATGCGGTCGAACTGGCCGCCGACGTCGCGGTAGTCCTGCAGGCGGATCTCGACGCGTCCCTCCAGCCCGGCCGCCGCCACGCGTTCGCGCGCAAGCCGCGCCTGGTTTTCCGACAGCGTGACCCCGACCACGCGCGCGCCGAACTGCCGC
>DOUW01000434.1 GCA_003520365.1 Massilia sp. | reverse complement strand
CCGCGGCGCTGGGCCAGCGGCCGCAGCAGGGCCAGCGCGCGGTCGAGATCCGTGCGCCAGATATTGCGGCCGTCGACGATGCCGGCCGAGAGCACCTTGTTATCGGGCAGCCAGTCGGCCACCGCCTGCAGCTCGTGCGCGGCGCGCACGCCGTCCACGTGCAGGCCGGCCACCGGCAGCTTGCAGGCCACGCTCAGCTGGCCTTCGAGCGGCGAAAAATAGGTGGCCAGCAGCAGCGGGACCTGGCTGGTGGCCAATTGGTGATAGGCGCGCTCGAAGGCGAGCAGCCAGGCGCCCGGCAGGTCGAGGCCGAGGATGGGTTCGTCGAGCTGGACCCAGGCCACGCCTGCACGCTTCAGTTGCACCAGCAGTTGCACGTAGACCGGCAGCAGCTCGTCCAGCAGGTCGAGCCGGTCGATGCCGTCCTCCTTCGCCTTGCCCAGCCAGAGGAAGGTCAGGGGGCCGAGCAGCGCTACCTTGACCTGGTGGCCGAGCGCCTGCGCCTCGGCGACCTCGGCCAGCAGGCGGTCGGAGGCCAGCGCGAAGCGGGTGGCGCGGTCGAACTCGGGGACCAGGTAGTGGTAGTTGGTGTCGAACCACTTGGTCATTTCCAGCGCCGGCTTGCCGCCGCCGTGCCCAGCGCAGCAGGCCGCGCTGTCATGCTGACCCTCATGCCTGCCAGTGGGTTCGCGGGCGACGCCGCGCGCCAGCGTGAAGTAGCGCGCCAGCGTTGACTCGCCGCCGTCGAAACCGAAGCGCGCTGGCTCGCAGCCGAACAGCTGGATGTGGTTGGCGACGTGGTCGTAGAAGGCGAAGTCGCCGACCGTGACGAAGTCGAGCCCGGCCTGCGCCTGCTGCTGCCAGTGGCGTGCGCGCAGGGCGGCGCCGACCGCTTCCAGTTGCGCCTCGTCCGTTTCGCCGCGCCAGTGACCTTCGAGGGCGAACTTCAGCTCGCGTTGCAGGCCAATGCGTGGGTAGCCGAGGGTATGAATTCTAATCATGATAATCTCAATTTGTATGAACAATGCTAAGGATTGTCGTCAGAACTCGTGCATAATTCAAACGAATAAATTTTGAGAAAACGTGAAAATAATTCATGGCGACTTCCATCCTTGAACTGCGCCACCTGCGCACCCTGCTGGCCCTGAAGGAGGCCGGCACCATTTCGCGCGCGGCGCAATTGCTGAACGTGACGCAATCGGCGCTGTCGCACCAGGTGCTGGCGCTGGAGCGGCAGTACGAGACCGGCCTGTTCGAACGCAAGTCGGCGCCGGTTGCCTTCACCGCGGCCGGCCAGCGCCTGCTGGCGCTGGCCGAGCAGGTCCTGCCCCTTGTCGGCGCGGCCGAGCGCGACCTGGCGCGCCTGGTCAGCAACGCCACCGGCAAGCTGCGCATCGCGGTCGAATGCCACACCTGTTTCGACTGGCTGATGCCGTCGATGGACGCGCTGCGCGCGCGCTGGCCCGAGGTCGAGCAGGACATCGTCTCCGGCTTCCAGGCCGATCCGATCGGCTTGCTGCACCAGGACCGCGCCGAGGTGGCGATCGTGTCGGAGCTGGACGAGAGCGAGACCGAGGTCGACTTCCACCCGCTGTTCGAATTCGAGATGGTCGCGATCCTGCCGCTGAACCACCCCTATCTCGCCAAGCCGCACCTGACGGCCCAGGATTTCGCGACCCAGGCATTGATTACCTACCCGGTGCCGGACGACATGCTGGACCTGGTGCGGCAAGTGCTCAAGCCCGCCGGGGTCGAACCACCGCGGCGCACGACCGAGCTGACGGTCGGCATGCTGCAACTGGTGGCGAGCGGACGCGGACTGGCGGCCTTGCCGCTGTGGGCGGTCAACGGCTACCTGGAGCGGGGCTATGTGGCGCGCCAGCGCATCGGGCCGGACGGCTTGACGGGGCGGCTGTATGCGGTGACGCCGAAGCGGCTGGCGGGGAATGCCTGCTTGCTCGATTTCGTGCAGGTGATGCGCGAGACCTCGCTGTTGTCCTTGCCGGGGATTAGCCTGTTGTAGGCGGGCTTCGTGAGACGGTCGGGCTGCGTGAGGCGGTCGCGCTGTGCGGGCGTGGGTTGGACGCGTGGGCGGCGCGCACGCCGCGGAGGCGCATCTGTTGAAGGTGGAGCCGCCCACCTACGCGGTGCATGATGGCCGTGGTGGCGGAATCGGTAGCGTTCAGTCGACGCGCTGTGCCAGCCCGCCGACAAGCACAGTATCAGCCTCCAGCGCGCCTTCCAGCGCGGTGCGGATCACGCAATTGCGTCCGGTGGCGCGGCCCTGGCGCAGCGTCAGGCCCTGGCCGAGCGCCAGGGTGAGGGCGCCGGCTGCGACGCCGGTGGCGCTGTCTTCCAGGCCCGGCTCCAGGTGGTTGAAGTTGCGTCCTTCGACTTCGCCGTCGCCGCTGTTCTTTTCCGTCCTGCACCAGACGTAGCAGCCGTTCACGCCGACTTCTTTCCCCCAGACGTGGATCAGGGCCAGGTCCGGCGCCAGGCCGTACAGCGTGTCCACGTCAGCCACTTCCAGCAGCAGCTTGGGGCTGCCGACCGAGGCCACACGCGGGGCGGTGGCCAGGGCCAGGTCGGGCGCGGCCAGCAGGCGCTCGGGCAGGAGGGCATCGATGTCCAACAGCGTCTCCACCCGCGGCGCCTCCTGGCGCGCCAACTGCACGAAGACATTCTCGCCATCGGGCATGAGCAGCAAGGACTGGCCATGCATCGCTGTTTTCACTTTCAGGGGCTGGTGTCCCCCGTGGCGCTCGAACAGCAGCTGGGCCGCCGCCAGCGTGGCATGCAGGCACAGGGGACTGCGCATGTGCGGATAGACGAAGTCCAGCACCGCCGCTGTATTAAGTCCGTCGCACGCGAGCCCGTCGCCCGGATCGAGGAACACGCAGGTGAGATTGCGCTCGCGCGCCAGCGCCCGGCGCCACCCCGGGTTGCCGTTGCCGCCCACGACGACGAGCGCCGGATTGCCTTCGCCGGGCTGCTCGCCGAAACACACGAACTCATGAACTTGCATTGCTGGTCCTTGCCAAAGTGATCTCGTCAGTGATACTGTGTTTTTATACAGTACTTTTGTGCGGTTTGCACGTTTTAATTTTTCTCAACTCATCTGCCAGCCGATCGACCAATGCCTTCGCCGCCCGACCCATCGATGCAGGGCCTGCCCGACTATGCCGAGCTGTTCTGCCTCTCGAATTTCTCCTTCCTGCAAGGCGCGTCGCACGCCGAGGAGCTGGTCGAACGGGCGGTGCGCCTGGGGTATGCGGCGCTGGCGCTGACCGACGAGTGTTCGCTGGCCGGCGTGGTGCGCGCCCACGCCGAGGCGAAGAAGGCGGGGCTGCCCTTCATCGTCGGCGCCCACTTCCACCTGAAGCAGCCCGACGGCAGCCAGGCCGGCAGTACTGCCCTCTCGCTGATCCTGCTGGCGCAAAACCGCAACGGCTACGGCAACCTGTCCGAATTCATCACCCTGGGCCGCACGCGCAGCGAGAAGGGCAGCTACTTCCTGACGCCGCAGGATATCGCCGATCCGCAGGGCGAGCTGGCCCACTTGAAGGGCATGCCCGACTGCCTGGCGATCCTGCTGCCGGCCTATCCCGGCCACGACCGGGCCGGCGTCGACCGCCTGCACGAGCAGGCCGCCTGGATCGCCGCGCACTTCCCGAACCGTGCCTGGCTCGGCCTGACCCTGCTGCACCGCGCCTTCGACGAGGCGCACCGCCTGACGGTGGAAGAGGTGGGCTGGCAGCACGGCCTGCCCATCGTCGCGCTCGGCCATGTGACCATGCACGTGCGTTCGAGGAAGCCGCTGCAGGACACGCTCACCGCCACCCGCCTGAACAAACCCGTGGCCGAATGCGGCTATGGCCTGGCGCAGAACGCCGAGCAGCACCTGCGCGCGCGCCTGCGCCTGGCGAACATCTACGCGAAGGAAGCGCTGAACGAGACGCTGCGTATCGCTTCCGCCTGCAGCTTCTCGCTCGACGAACTACGCTACGAATACCCGAACGAGGTGGTCCCGCCGGGCCAGAGCGCGAGCAGCTTCCTGCGCGCCGAAACGTATATCGGCGCGCACCGGCGCTTCCGCGAAGGCATCCCGGCGAAGGTGCAGGCCCAGATCGAGCACGAACTGGCGCTCATTGCGGACATGCAGTACGAGCACTACTTCCTGACCGTCTACGACATCGTGCGCTTCGCCCGTTCGCAGGACATCCTGTGCCAGGGCCGCGGCTCGGCCGCCAATTCGGCGGTCTGCTACTGCCTCGGCATCACCGAGGTCGATCCGGCGCGGGCGAACCTGCTGTTCGAGCGCTTCATCTCGAAGGAGCGCAACGAGCCGCCGGACATCGACGTCGACTTCGAGCACCAGCGCCGCGAAGAAGTCATCCAGTACATCTACGCCAAGTACGGCCGCACCCGCGCCGCGCTGGCCGCGGTGGTGATCAGCTACCGGCCCAAGAGTGCGCTACGCGACAGCGGCCGCGCGCTCGGCATCGACCTCGCCATCATCGAGAAGGTCTGCAAGAACCACCACTGGTTCGACAGCAAGGCCGACCTCCTGAACCGCCTCGCCGAGAGCGGCCTCGATCCGGAGGCGCCGCTGTCGCGCCAGTGGGCGACCCTGGCCCAGCAGCTGCTGAATTTTCCGCGCCACCTGTCGCAGCACCCGGGCGGCTTCGTCATCGCCCAGGGCAAGCTGTCGCGCCTGGTGCCGATCGAGAATGCGGCCATGCTTGACCGCAGCGTCATCCAGTGGGACAAGAACGACCTCGAGGAACTGGGCCTGATGAAGGTCGACGTGCTGGCGCTGGGCATGCTGTCGATGCTGCGCCGCGCGCTGGCCCTGGTCAGCCTGCGCCACGACATGCCCTTCGAGATGCAGGACATCCCGCCCGACGATGCCGCTACCTACGACATGATCTGCGCCGCCGACACGGTGGGCGTGTTCCAGATCGAGTCGCGCGCGCAGATGAGCATGCTGCCGCGGATGAAGCCGCGCGTGTTCTACGACCTCGTCATCGAAGTGGCGGTGGTGCGGCCCGGCCCGATCCAGGGCGGCATGGTCCACCCCTACCTGCGCCGGCGCCAGGGCCTCGAACCCGTCGTCTATCCGAGCCAGGAGATGCAGATCGCGCTCGAGCGCACGCTGGGCGTGCCGATCTTCCAGGAACAGGTGATGCAGGTGGCGATCCTCGGCGCCGGCTTCACGCCGGGCGAGGCCGACCAGCTGCGGCGCGCGATGGCCGCCTGGAAGCGCAAGGGCGGGCTGGAACAGTACTACGACCGCATCGTGCGCGGCATGCTCGAGCGCGGCTACGACCTGGCCTTCGCCGAGCAGATCTTCAGCCAGATCCAGGGCTTCGGCGAATACGGTTTTCCCGAGTCGCACGCGGCCAGCTTCGCGCTGCTGGCCTATGCCAGTTCCTGGATCAAGTGCCACGAGCCGGCGGCTTTTCTTTGCGCGCTGCTCAACAGCCAGCCGATGGGTTTCTACAGTCCCTCGCAACTGGTGCAGGACGCGCAGCGCCACGGCATCGAAGTGCGCCCGACCGACGTCAACATCAGCGGCTGGGAGTCGACGCTGGAGGAGCTGCACGACCGCAGGCGCCAGCCGGCGGTGCGCCTGGGCCTGTCCCTGCAGCGCGGGATGCGCTTCGAGGCCGCCATGCGCATCGAGGAAGCGCGCGCGATCAAACCCTTCGACAGCGTGGCCGACCTGGCGCGGCGGGCAGGGCTGGACCGGAGCGATTTGCAGGTGCTGGCCGGCGCCAATGCCTTGCGCTCGCTGGCCGGGCACCGGCGCGAGGCGCTGTGGCAGGCGGTGGGCGCGGTGCCGGACAAGGACCTGCTGCGCCCGACCTCGGTGGCCGAAGAGATGCCGGCGCTGGCTGCGCCTTCCGAGGGCGACGAGATCGTCGGCGACTACCGCGCGCAAGGCCTGACCCTGGGCCGCCACCCGCTGGCGCTGCTGAGGAAGCAATTGCTGGCGCAGCGCTTCATGCCGGCATCAAGCCTGAACGAGTACGCCGACGGCCAGCTGGCGCGCGGCTGCGGCATCGTCACCGTGCGCCAGCGTCCGGGCACGGCGAAGGGCGTGCTGTTCATCACGCTGGAAGACGAAACGGGGAACGTCAACGTGATCGTCTGGCCCGACCTGGTCGAACAGCAGCGGCGCGAAGTGCTGGGCGCGAACCTGCTTGGGGTCTACGGCATCTGGCAGAGCGAGGGACAGGTCAAACATTTGGTCGCCAAGCGGCTGGTCGACCTGTCGCACCTGCTGGGAAGATTGACGACCAATAGCCGCGATTTCTGCTGAGGGGATTTCGGCTGACAGCATAGCGGCTGACGGCATGGCGGCAGGCACGCAGCGCCGCCCGGCGTTGACCCTGCCGGTTTTGTTTCCTATAATTCCAGGCATCCACATGCGCCTGGAGTTCCCGGGCGCCTCCAGGAGGACGACCTCCCCCTCATCGAGGGCAACTGCTTCGGGACGACCCGCTCTGTTTTTACAGGAGTGTGTCATGGCCTGGATAGTGCTTGTACTTGCCGGGATTCTCGAGGTCGCCTGGGCCTATTCGATGAAGCTGTCGGATGGCTTTTCCCGACCCCTTCCCACCGTTCTCACGCTGGTCCTGATGACAGCCAGTTTTGGCTTGCTGTCGTTCTCGATGCGCACTCTGCCGCTCGGCACCGCCTACACGATCTGGACCGGCATCGGCGCGGTCGGCGCCTTCATCGTCGGCATCACCGTCCTCGGCGAACAGCTGACGCCGCTGCGCGTCATCGCGGCCGTCCTGATCGTCAGCGGCCTGGTGCTCATGAAGCTGTCCAGTTCCTCCTGAGGCAAGGGCCGCCTTTCCGTATCGCTTCCCGCAGCGCCTCCTACTCGCCGGCCGCTTCGCGCAGGCGTTCGGCGCGTTCCTCGCTCAGCGGATGGCTGGACATGAAGGACTCCGCCGCTTCCCAGATCCAGCCCGGCGCCTCCTTGCCGCTTTCTTCCAGCTCCGGCCCATACTCCATGCGTTCGAACAGGTCGGCCAGGGGGAGGGTGGAAATGCCGTTCTTGCGCAGCAGCGCGATGGCGTATTCGTCGGCCTCGGCTTCCATCTCGCGCGAGTAGCTCAGGCTGGCGAGCACGCCGGGCAGGGCGGCGACGCCGCTGAAGTCGCCGAGCAGGCTGGCGCTCAGGGCGGCTGCCAGCGAGGAGCCGGCCAGGACCCGCGTGCCGTGGCGCAGGCGCACGTGGCCGATCTCGTGCGCCAGCACGCCGGCCA
>DOUW01000440.1:3174-4999 GCA_003520365.1 Massilia sp. | reverse complement strand
CGTGCCGACCGCGCCCTGTATGCGGCCAAGTCGGCCGGGCGCAACCGCAGCGTGGTCCTGTAGAAGAACCTATTCCCGCTCGCGCGAGCGGCGGCGGATCTCGTCGTGGCGGTCGCCGCGGCGCACCACGGCCGGACGGCGCAGGTCGTGCAGCAGGCGCGCCACCAGCACCAGTCCCAGCAACAGCGCGATAAAGGCCAGCATGACCGACAGCGGCAGTCCGAACAATTCGCCCTGATCCATGACACCTCCCGTTCCCTGGAAAATCGCCGTGTATTTACCTGGCGCAAGAACGTAATGTGCCACTTCTATTCCTGCTGGAAATTGACCCAACTCAAGGGGTGCATCAAGGATTGCGGCGCCGCTACACCTACTTCCCTTCGAATCAGGCAGGCGGCTCGCGGTAGCGCATCACGGCGCGGTCGACATCGGCCGCGTCCGCTCCGGCTTGCCGCGCCCGACGCGTTCGTACTCGGCGATCACCTGGGCGCCGAACAACAGCAGCGTGGCGCCGATCTCGAGGCTGAACATGACCACGATCGCCGTCGTCATCGACCCATAGACCACGTTCACCTGCGACAGCGTGGAGAAATACCAGACCAGCACGTGGCGCGCGAGTTCCCATAGCAGCGCCGCGGTGACGCCGCCGACCAGCGCGTGCGACAGCGACAGGCGCCCGACCGGCATCACCAGGTAGATCGAGGTCAGCACCAGGATCTCGCCGAGCAGGCCCAGCAGGTAGAGCAAGGCGCCCGACACGCCGCCCAGCGACCAGCTGTAGCCGAGCAGCTCGACGTGCTCCTGTCCCATCACCTGCAGCGTCCCCGCCACCAGGGTCACCAGCATCACGCCGAAGCCCAGCGCCAGGATGTAGCAGTAAGGCAGCACCGCCGACACCAGGAAATGGCGGCGCCGGATCGCGACCCGGTGCACGAAGATCACGCTCATGGCGTTTTCCAGCACCGTAAAGGCGAGCGAACTGAAGAACAGCATGGTCACGCCCAGCAGCCAGGTGATCAGGTCGCGGTTGTCGAGGAAATTGGCGACCTCGGCAACGATCGAGGCCGACTGGCCCGGCACCAGCAGCTCGAGGTAGCGGCGCAGGGTTTCCAGCAGTTCGGCCTGGTCGATGAAGTGCGACAGCGCCACCACCACCAGCATCAGGAAGGGCACGATCGACAGCAGCGCGTAGTAGGCGACGGCGCCCGCCAGCAGCAGGCCCTGGTTGGCGCGGAAGCCGCGCAACACGGCGAGCGTGAAGGCAAGCGGATGCGTGAGGATGTAGGCGTTGGCGCGCCGGTTCAGGATCCGGATGCGGGCGCGCCGGACCGACTGCCAGCGCAGGCGCATCATCGCGCCAGCCTGATCCCGGTGAACTGCCAGCGCGCCCCGGCCGGAAAGAAATTACGGTAGCTGGCGCGCGCATGGCCGCCCGGGGTGGCGCAGGACGAGCCGCGCAGCACGTACTGGTTGACCATGAACTTGCCGTTGTATTCGCCGATCGCGCCCGGCGCCGGCGCAAAGCCGGGGTAAGGTGCATAGCTGCTGCTAGTCCATTGCCAGCAGGCGCCGAACATCTGGGCCAGGCCCGCCCCCGCTGCCGCCGCGGGATGGAAGCGCCCGGCCTCGATGCTGGCCTGGCGCGCCGCGAATTCCCACTCGGCCTCGGTCGGCAGGCGCGCGCCGCNNCCGCATAGGCATCGGCCTCGTACAGCGACAGGTGGGTTACCGGCCGCGCCGCATCCAGCGGCAAGAGGCCATGCAGGGTGAACTCGCGCCAGGCGCCGTCATCGTCCTGGCGCCAGTAGAGCGGATGGGCGAGTTC
>DOUW01000440.1:1530-3052 GCA_003520365.1 Massilia sp. | reverse complement strand
CCTTCGGCCAGCCACAGGTTCGGGTCGCGGTAGCCGCCGGCCTCGATGAATTCGAGGTATTCGCCGTTGGTCGCCAGGCGCGACGCGATCTCGAACGGGGCAAGATAGGCGCGGTGGCGCGGCAGTTCGTTGTCGAAGCAGAAGCCGCGGCCGTCGTGGCCGATCTCGGCCAGGCCGCCCTCGCAGCGGATCCATGCCAGCGGCCCGGGTGCGGGCGCGGCGCCGAGCGGCTCGTCGACATAGGCCGGAGACAGGGGATTCTGCGCCAACAGGTGCTTGAGGTCGGTCAGCATCAGTTCCTGGTGCTGCTGCTCGTGCTGCAGGCCGAGCTCGACCAGCGCCGCCACGCGTCTGTCCAATGCGGCGTCATTGCCGCGCTGCGCCAGCAGACGGCCCATGCGCCGGTCGACGTCCTGCCGGTAGGCCCGCACCTCGCTCAGCGAAGGACGGGTCAGCAGGCCGCGCTGGAGCCGCGGGTGCTTCGCGCCGACGCCGTTGTAATAGGAGTTGAACAGCACCCGGAAAGCCTGGTGGAAAGGCGCGAAACTCTCCTCGTACTGTTCCAGGATAAAGGTCTCGAAGAACCAGGTGGTGTGGGCCAGGTGCCACTTGATCGGGCTGGCGTCGGGCATCGACTGGGCGCAGCAGTCCTCGCTCGACAGGGGTTCGGCCAGGTGCAGCGAACGCTGGCGCACTTGAGGGAAACGTACTGCGGGAAGATCGAGCTGCTCCATCGCGCCTCCTTACTCGGCCGTGGCCGCCGCCTGGGCGTGGATGACGGCAAACCAGCGCTGCGGGTCGGTCCATACGCGGCTGGCCTCGAAGCCGGCCTGTTCCAGGAGGCCAATGGCATCGGCCTGGCGGTACTTGTAGCTGTTTTCCGTATGGATGCGCTCGCCGGCGGCGAAGTCGCGCCCGCCGCCCGGCCAGCGCACGCTTTGGGCGCTGCGCGCTTCCAGGTGCATCTCGACCCGTCCCAGCGCTTCGTTGTAGAAGCCGACGTGGCGCCAGGCGCGGATGTCGAAGTCGGCGCCGAGCAAGGTATTCACGTGGCGCAGCACGTTCAGGTTGAAGGCGGCCGTCACCCCGAGCGCGTCGTCGTAGGCGGCGTCGAGCACGGCCTTGTCCTTGGCCAGGTCGATGCCGATCAGGAGGCCGCCGTCCGGCCCGCACTGGCGGCGCAGGCGGCGCAGGAAGGCGCGCGCCTCGGGCGGCGTGAAGTTGCCCAGCGAAGAGCCGGGATAGAAGAACAGGCGGCGCTCCGCGTGCACGCTGGCGGGCAGGTCGAGCCGGTTGGAAAAATCCAGCCCCAGGGCCTGCATCTCGATGGCGGGGAAACGCTGGCGCAGGCGCGCCAGGGCGTCGCTGACGAACTCGCTGGAGATGTCCACCGCGACGTACTGGCGCGGGCGCAGCAGCGGGAACAGCGAGGCCGCCTTGGCGCAGTTGCCCGCGCCCAGGTCGATCAGGGTGGCGCCCTGGCCGGCCACGCGCGCGATCTCGGCGCCGTGGCGGGGGGAGC
>DOUW01000440.1:0-1488 GCA_003520365.1 Massilia sp. | reverse complement strand
AGATGCCGGCCTCGGTGCGGGTCGGATAGTATTCCGGCAGCTCGCAGATCGCCTCAAACAGTTTCGAGCCGAGCGCGTCGTACAGGAACTTGGGCGAAATGGTCGCTTCGCGGGCATTCAGGCCGTCGTACAGTTCGGCGGGGACATGGGCGCTGGCAACGGTTTCAAGCTTCTCGGTCGTGCAAGACGTCATCATAAGGTTTATCATTCGTGCCGCCGCGGCGCACCATGCGCCCTGGCCTGGGAGGTGTTGCCGTTTTTGCTATCATAGCGGAACGTCCAAATCTTCCGCGTTCGCCTGCCGCCAAGCGTGCAGGCCGTCCGTTTACCTTGCTTCGATCAATAAGAAAGCCAATATGTCCCCACTGTCGACTTTGAAATCCTTGTTGGCCGCGTCCACGGCCGCCGCCCTGCTGTTTGCCGCTCCCGGCGCCTCGGCCCAGAACACGCCCGGCGTGCTGAAGGTCTCGGCGATTCCCGACGAAGCGCCGACCGAACTGCAGCGCAAGTTCAAGCCGCTGGGCGACTACCTGGCCAAGGCCACCGGCCTGAAGGTCGAGTTCACCCCGGTGACCGACTACGCCGCCTCGGTCGAGGGCCTGATCAACAAGAAGCTCGACATGGTCTGGTTCGGCGGCTTCACCTTCGTACAGGCCAACGTGCGCAGCAAGGGGCAGGTGACGCCGCTGGTGCAGCGCGCCGAGGACGAGAAATTCCGCTCGGTGTTCGTCACCACCAACCCGGCCATCCAGAAGCTCGAAGACCTGCGCGGCAAGACCCTGTCGTTCGGCTCGGAATCGTCGACCTCGGGCCACCTGATGCCGCGCTCCTTCCTGCTGGGCGCGAAGATCAATCCGGATACCGACCTGAAACGCGTTTCCTTCTCGGGCGCGCACGACGCCACCGTCGCCGCCGTCGCGGGCGGCAAGGTCGATGCCGGCGCGCTGAACATCTCGGTCTGGGAAAAACTGGTCGAAGCGAACAAGGTCGATCCGAAAACCGTGCGCGTGTTCTACACCACCCCTGGCTACTACGACTACAACTGGTCGGTGCGTTCGGACATGAACCCGGCGCTGCAGAAGAAGATCCGCGACGCCTTCCTGGCGCTGGACGCGTCGACCCCGCAGGGCAAGGAAATCCTGGAACTGCAGCGCGCCACCAAGTTCGTGCCGACGAAAGCCGAGAACTACAAGGCGATCGAAGCGGCCGCGCGCAACGCCGGCCTGCTGAAGTAAGGCATCCGGTAAGACAAGGAATGTGCAGATGAGTTTCAAGCTCGACAGGCTGACAGTGCGCCACCTCAACGGCAGCCGCGCTCCCGCGCTGCAGGAGCTCGACCTGGCGATCGCGCCGGGCGAGCAGCTGGCCCTGATCGGTCCGTCGGGCGCGGGCAAGACGACGCTGCTGTCGACCCTTGCCTGCGCGCACCAGCCGGCCGAAGGTGGCTTCACCATCTTCGGCCAGGACCCGTGGGCCCTGCCGCAGCGC
>DOUW01000441.1 GCA_003520365.1 Massilia sp. | reverse complement strand
GCGGAAGAAGTCGGCCGGGGTCGGACGCTTGAACTTCCAGCGCTGGGCGTATTCGCGCAGGGCGAAGTCGAACAGCTCGCGGCCCAGCACGGTCTCGCGCAGCACGGTCAGCGCGGCGGCCGGCTTGGCGTAGGCGTTGTTCCCGAACTGCAGCAGCGACTCCGAATTGGTCATGATCGGCACCTGGTTGCGGCTCTTCATGTAGTCGGTGATCAGGCGCGGTTCGCCGCGCATCTCCGGCCATTGTTCTTCCCACGCTTCCTGGGCCAGGGTCTGCACGAAGGAGTTCAGGCCCTCGTCCATCCAGGTCCACTGGCGCTCGTCGGAGTTGACGATCATCGGGAAGTAGTTGTGGCCCACTTCATGGATGATCACGCCGATCAGGCCATACTTGGTGCGCTTCGAATAGGTGATCTCGCCGGTCTTCTTGTCCTTGGTCGGACGCGGGCCATTGAAGGTGATCATCGGGTATTCCATGCCGCCCACCGGGCCGTTCACGGAAATCGAGGTCGGGTAAGGGTAGTCGAAGGCGTACTTGTTGTACTGCTCGATGGTGTGGATGATCGCCTGGGTCGAGTACTTCTCCCACAGCGGATTGCCTTCCTTCGGGTAGTAGGACATCGCCATCACGTCGGTGTCGCCGCTCTTGATGCCCTGCGCGTCCCAGATGAACTTGCGGCTCGAGGCGAACGCGAAGTCGCGCACGTTCTTCGCCTTGAAGCGCCAGGTCTTGGTCGTGCCGTTGGCAACCCCGGCACGCTGCTTTTCCGCGGCTTCGGCTTCGGCCTGGGTCACGATGATCACCGGCTTCTTGGCGGTCTTCGCCCTGGCCAGGCGATCGCGCTGGGTGGCGGTCAGCACCGAGCCCGGATTCTGCAGCACGCCGGTCGAGGCCACGATGTGGTCCGACGGCACCGTGATCTCGACGTCGTAGTCGCCGAATTCGAGCGTGAATTCGCCGGCGCCCAGGAACTGCTTGTGCTGCCAGCCGACGGCGTCGTAGTAGGCCGCCATGCGCGGGAACCACTGGGCGATCTCGAACAGGTCGTTCTTGTCGTCGAATTTTTCGTAGCCCGAACGGCCGCCCAGGACCTTCTGCTCGTTGATCTTGTAGTTCCACTCGATGCCGAACGAGAAGCGCTGGCCGGGTTTGAGCGGCTGCGGCAGGTCGATGCGCATCATCGTGCGGTTGATGACGTAGGGGAGCTTGCGTCCGCCGGCGGTCACCGCGGTGATGTTGAAGCCACCGTCGAAGCTCATCGCTTCGAGCGTGGTGCGCATGCTGTCGAACTTCATGCCTTCTTCCGGGCTGCGCGGCTTGGCCCAGGCCTCGCGCGAGACCGCCGTCGCCGAGGTGCGCGCGTCCGAGTTCGGCTTGTAGATGTTCTGGTCCAGCTGCACCCACAGGTAATTCAGGGTGTCCGGGGAATTGTTGTGGTACGTGATCGTCTCGGCGCCGCGGATCGCGCGGTTGGCTTCGTCGAGGGTGGCGCGGATGGTGTAGTCCGCGCGCTGCTGCCAGTAGGCGTGGCCCGGCGCGCCCGACGCGGTGCGGATCGTCGTCGGCGTCGGCAGCAGCTCGTCGAGCTGGCGGAACTTGTCGTCGAAAGGTTCGGCCGCAAAAGCGGACGCGCCGAGGCACAGCGCCGCCAAGGCCAGTGGCAATCGGATCATGTTTCCCCTGTTTTTATGTTTAGTTTGGAGAAACTATTCTAATGGTATCTCTTGGGCAAGCCTCGGCTGATTTGTAAAAAAGCTGATACATGAGGCTGGCCGGCGCGCCTGGCTTTCAATATTTCGCGGATGGCGGCGCTGACGATCTCCGGATGCGTGACCTGCATCTGGTGCGAGGCATCGGCCACCACGGTCTTCGCTTTCGGGTACAGCCCGCGCACGTAGGCGCGCGTGTCTTCGTCGAGGTTGAAGGCGCCGAAGTCGACCGCGATCGCGGTCGAGGACAGCGGCCGGTTCACCAGCCGGATGATCGGCTTGTCGTCGATGCCCGGCAGCGCGGCCACCATTTCGCCGGTCTCGTGGATGCGGTCGATCTCCTCGCCCACAGTGCGCGAAAACAACAGCCACTTGCCGGCGCGGGTGAGGAAGGGGAAATCCACGGCTTTCTTGACCACGCGCGGATACAGCGCATCGACCAGCACCAGGCCTGTGACTTCCTCCGGATAGCGCCGCGCGAACAGCTGCATGTACAGGCCGCCGAGCGAATGCCCGACCAGCACGTAGGGCGGCGCCAGTCCCTTGCGCCTCAAGCTGGCACGCAGTTCCTCGACGATAGTGGCGCCGTCGCGCGGCGCATCGGTCGCCTCGCTGTTGGCGTAGCCTGGCCGGTTGTAGGCGAACACGGTGGCATGCGGGCTGACCGCGTCGAGCACCTTGTTCCAGCCGTCCAGGGNNGGGGTGGCGCGGGAGCCGTTCTCGAAGACGACGGTCGCCTGCGCCGCCGGGTTGCGGATGACGAGCGACTCGAGTTTGCGGCCGTCGACAATGTCGATGCTGGCCGGTCCGGCGGCCGGCGCCGGCGGCGCGCAGAGCAGGAGCAGCGAACAGGAGGCCGCGCGCAGCGCCAGGGCGCGGGCGGGGGAGAGCAGGGGCTTGAAGGTGCGCGGGAGCGTCATGGTTCGATGAGGGTGGGCCGAAAACCCTAGTGTCGTGGTTGATGCGGGATGGCGCATGTCTCTTGCGACGAACGGCAAGCCGGGGCGACGGATTGCCGGCGGCTGGGGCTGACCGGCATGCCTGCAGGAGAGGCAGCCGCACACGCGCGGGCGAGGAGGGCTGCAGGACCAGCGCATCATCGACGCGATCTATACCTCGGCGCGCAGCGGACGGCCGGTGAAGCTGGCGCCGCCGCCGGGGAAGACGCGCGGGCCGGAGCCGGAAAGAGCAGGGCTGAAACGCCGTGGTGGTGGCGTCAGGATCGACCTGCTTTGCCCTTCTTGTAAGCGTTGGTATCCTGAGGTTCTTTATCGCAGCCGCTTACCGCCGGCTTATCGGCCTCTTCCAACATTGCGGCGGCATCGTCCATGCCGATCCGGAAACCTTTTTCAAATGCTTCCCTGAATGCGTTTTCTAGCATGGTATAGGCAAGCTTCTGGATCTGTTCCTGGCTCGGCATTTTAAATTTTCCGGTAACAGTGCTGCTTGGCGGATGTATTGAATCGGCAGGTGTAGGCTGGCTGGCTGGCTCTGCCTGTACGAGTGCCGTTGCTCGCCTGATCGGCACGAATCCGACCTCCAATCCAAAGAACTGGCCAATCTGGTTCAGTGTCGCCACCGTGGGATTCGCCTGGCCAAGTTCGATCCCTTTGATGACCCGCGCGCTGACGCCGCGGTGGCGCGCGAACTCCTCCTGCGTCATGCCGGCAATTGCGCGCATCTCGCGCACGCCTTCGGTAATCGACAGCTCGGCCGCGGCAGCGGTTTCCAGCAACCGATTACGCCGTTCGCGCGCCTGTTCCTTGTCCATCGGTTTTCGTTTGCTCATGACGGCCTCAATGCCAGAAGTTGGGTGCGTTGCGCTTCGATGCTGGGCGTGACGAACGCGACGATATCCTCATCCACCCCGGTTTCGCGCATGCAGTCCGCCAGCGTCACCAGCCGTTCGCCAAACCCGACCAGCGCGTCGACCAGTTGCCGGTGCTCGGCCGCGGGCAAGGCCAGGTGCGCCAGCACGTCGTCCCAGCGTTGCAGTTCTTTTCCGGTCTCGCGGTGGTACCAGCGCGCCGCGCGCGTGATCCCCTCTGGGTCCAGGTACATCGGCGCGAAATCGAACAGAGGCGTGATGCGGGTGACACCGTCAACGGTATGCACGGCGGTATTGCGGGCGTGATTGTCGGGATTGCGCATTGCCAGGTTCAGCACGTCGCGGCGGATGAACTCGATGGTCTCTTCGAGCGGTTCATCGACGACGCGCCGGATCGCAGCCAGCAGGTCGAACTGGTTGGCCTGGATGCCGAAACCGGCCAGGCCGGCAATGGAGGCGGCGCTCTCCTGATGAAAGCGCAGCACGCCTCCGTCCTGCGCGCGGCGGTCGAAACGCGGTATGAACAGCATGTCTTCGCGCAGGAAGGGCAAGTCGAAACTGCGGATGCCGAAGCGCTGCGCGACCTCCATGTAGCGCGCTTCGTTGCGCAGCACCTTACGGTCCGCTTCCGATGGGCCGCGCGGGCGCTTGACGATGTAGTGGCGCTGCGCCCGGTCGTCCGGCAGCGCCGCGTCCGGATACCATTTCCCGTCCAGCGCCTGGGTCAGCAGATACTTCGGCGCGACGCCCTGGATGCCGGTGCCGCCTGCCGCCAGCATCCCATGGACCATCATCGCTTCATGGAAGTCGGGAGCCCGCGCCAGCAGTTCGTCGAACTCGAAACCGTCGGCAGCCAGGCCATGGCGTTCGACGTGCCGTTCGAAATACTGCACCGCCTCCCTGATGCGCAGGCGCCCGATGGGATTGAAGGCGCCGGCGCACAACAGCGGCAGGTCGGAAGCCTCGGCGTCGGGAAGCTGCAGGCGATCGAGCAGGAAGCGGCGCCCATTCCCTTGCGGGACCAGGTCGTACAGGAACGCGGGCCATGCTTGCAGGACGTGGCGGTCCGCGTCGACCGGAACAGCCAGCGATACCGGAAGCGGCGAACTGCCGAACGCATGATCGAGATCGTATTCAAAGACGCAGCCGCTCTCCCGGAAGCCGTTACGCACCCGGTCGGAAAAGCTGGCCAGGGCGGCTTCCAGCCATTGACCCTCGTGAAAGATCTCGATGTGACAATCCATAGTCGACTTTCGCACCTGCCAGTGGGCTCTGCGAGGCTAAAGTGCAGTAAAAGATACTTGGAGCCTACATCAAATCTGTCACGACGTCACTTGGCCGGCGCAGTTTTTGGAAATCAAAAGGATGGGCGCCACTCTGGGTGCGGCAGTCGGCGATCGATGGAGCGCGCCGGACGAGCGCGCTCCACACGGGTTCATAGCGACACGGCTTACTTCATCCAGACCGCATAGTTATTGCCCGAG
Source organism: Massilia sp. (assembly GCA_003520365.1). Classification (GTDB taxonomy): domain Bacteria; phylum Pseudomonadota; class Gammaproteobacteria; order Burkholderiales; family Burkholderiaceae_D; genus Telluria; species Telluria haematophila. Next base: position 5,142 of record DOUW01000441.1, on the reverse strand, counting down.
GTCTGCAGCGTCCAGCCGGCGCCCGGGCTCCAGCTGTTCGGGCCGATCTTCATGGCCAGCTGGCGCGTGCTGCCGGTGACGATCGCCGCGTACAGGCCTTGCGTGGCCTGCTGGATCGCGACCGGCGAGGTCGAGTGCACACCGGCGGCCTTGCGTGCCTTGATCAGGGCGGCGATCTCCGTCTTCAGGTTCCAGTTGTAGATGTGCGGGTAGAAGACGGTCGGGATGCCGGGATGGCTGAGGATGTAGGCGTAACCCTGCATCACCGCGCCGCAGGGTACGGGCCAGTGGTTCTGGCCGGTGCCGCAGCTTTCGGTCGGGCCGGTGTCGTGGTTGTCGACGAAGGTGACCGCCATTGCCGGCCACCAGCCGACGGCGCCCTGCGGCTTGCCCGACGAGTCCTTCAGGCGCCAGTAATTCCCGTTCGCCAGCGCGTCGTTCAGCAGGCCCTTGGTCGTGAAGTCGAAGGCGCCGCAGCTGTTGCCGGTGCCATTGATCCAGTCCATGATGCCCTGGCGGTGGGCGTCGATGTTATTCAGGTTCAGGTCGTTCCACAGCTCGCCCACGCAGAACTCGGCGTTGAAGGCATTCGCGTACTGGCCGACGTAGCTGGCGCCGAAGCCCTTCACGTAGTCGAAGCGCAGGCCGGAAAAGCCGACCGGCTTGATCGTGTAATTGAGCCAGTTGACGATGCCGTTCTGGACCTCGCCCACGTTCTTGTGGTCGAGGTCGCGGCCGCCATCGAAGCCCGGCCCCGTGTCGGCATTGCCCAGGCCGCAATTGCACTCGTCGTTGTTGACGATCGCGTGGGTGGTCCAGTTCGGATTGGTGAAGTCGGACCAGCCGGTGGTGCCAACCCGGTGGTTCACCACCACGTCGGCGATCGCCTTGATGCCGTTGTTGGTAAAGGCGCGCACCACGTTGGTCAGTTCGGCCGAGCTGCCGTAGCGCGAATTGAGCGAGTTAAGCTGGCGCGGCAGGTAGCCTTCGCTGGCCGCCGAGTCCGACGGCGGCGGGAACCAGACGTGGGTCACGCCCAGCGCCTTCAGGTCGGCGACGTTGTTGAGGACGGTGTTATACCAGTTCGGGCTGGCGTAGCCGGATGACTTCCAGTGGAAGCCCTGCAGCAGGATGGCCTGGCTGTTGCCGGACTGGGCCGGCGGCGTGGCGGCGTACGCGTAGGACGTTGCGAGAAAGGCGCTTGCGAGCATGCTGGCCAGGATTGTTTTGTTTCTCATGTCTCCTCCTTGGTGCTACGGGTTGGCTGTCGTGTGTTTCCTTAGGAAAATAGAAGTACGGCGCCGAGCGGCAGGAATCGGTGAGGCGTATTAAAACTACGGATGCGGCCGCTGAGCCGTTCCGATTCTCGGAGCAGCTCAGGAGCATGTCAATCGAATTCGGGCGGTGCAGCGTAGTTTTGCTACACGTCTCGATGGGAGATGAGATCAGTCGAAGCCGCGCACCGGCAGGCTGTCATCGCGCTGGATCCAGTTGCGCGGCGAGTAGCTCGTCCCCGCATCGGTCGCATGCAGCGTGAAAGCGTGGCGTGACACCGGAGAACGGTTCGGTGCGCTGTAGTGCGGCAGCAGGCCGTGGAAGCAGACCAGGGTGCCGGCCGCGGCTTCGATCGGCACGGCGGTGCTGTTGTCGGGCCAGGGCGTGGCGTCGAGCTTTTCCATGTGGATGCGGTCGCCGTCGCGCAGAAAACGCTCGCGCAGCGGACCGCGGTGGCCGCCCGGTTCGGCCCACAGGCAGCCGTTCTCGATGGTCGCGTCTTCCAGTGCGAACCAGAAGGTGGTCACGCTGATCGGGGTGGAGTCGAAGAAGGTCGCGTCCTGGTGCCAGCGCACTTCGCCGCCGATGCCGGGCTGCTTGAAGATGTACATCGATTGCCAGACCTGCGGTTGCTCCAACCCGAGGTCGCGCGCCACGGCCGCCAGCCTGGCGTCGCGCGTGAAGCGCTCGAACACGGGGTCGAGGTCGTGCATGGCGTGGCCGATCTTGTTGATCGACAGCGCCTTCGGCTGGCGCAGCTGGCCGTCCGCGCCAAAGGCTTCCTCTTCGAAGAAGCAGCGGATCGTGTTGTCCGAACCGAGGAACCAGTCGTCGCTGGCGCGCTCCTGGTCGCGCGTGGTGAAGATGGCGCGCGATTCGGCCGGGTCGAAGGCGTCGACGATTTCCTCGGCGCGGCGGCGCAGCGCGGCGATCTCGTCGGAAGATTTGAAGTTGGGGAGGACGATGAAGCCGTCGCGTTGGTATTGGGCGCGTTGTTCGGGAGTGAGCATGGTCTTGCGGTGGTAGCGGAACGAATATCGGTAGTCCTGCGCGGATGGTACTGCGGCTCAGGCGGCCTGGCCGTCGAGCGTGAACGTGAACGAGGTGCGCCCGGCGCCGGAGCGCACGTCGATCCTGCCGCCGTGCGCGCGTGCGATCTGGTCGACGATGTAGAGGCCCAGGCCGAGTCCTTCGCTGCCCGGACGCGAGGCGGCGCGCCAATAGGGCTTGAACAGCTGCCCGATCACTTCCGGTCGCAGGTCCTGGCCCTGGTTCGACACCGTCATCGTGAATACCCCGCCTTCCGTGCGCGCCTCCACGTGAACCGGCGCGTCGGCGCTGCCGTGCACCAGCGCGTTCTTGAGAAGGTTCGACAGCAGCTGGGCCAGGCGTTCGGGGTCGCAGTGCAGACACAGCTGCGGCGGGATGCTGGCGACGATACGGTGCTCGGGATGCAGGCCGCGCAACTCGTCGACGACCTGTTCCAGGGTCAGGTGCACGCTGTCGTGCCGGCGCAGGTTCAGGCCGATGCCGCTGCCCATGCGGCCGCGCGTGAAGTCGACCACGTCGTCGACCAGGGCCGCCATGCGCCGCGCGCTGCTGCGGATGCGTTCTATCACTGGACGCAGCTCGGGCTCCCGGACTTTCAGCGCCAGCAGGTCGGCGCCCATCGTGATCGCGCCGAGCGGCGTGCGCAGGTCGTGCCCGAGCACCGCGATGAACTGCTCGCGCAACTCGGCCGTTCCGCGTTCGCTCAGCAGGTCGGTGCGGGTCGCTTCCTGGCGCGTTTCGTCGCCGAGCTGCTTCGAGATCAGCTCGGCGAACAACTGCAACGTGGAGACGGTGACGGTATCCGACAGCGTCATCGGCCTCGGATCGAGACCGCACAGGGTGCCGAAATAGCTGCCGTCGGCGCGGAAGATGGGGATCGAGAAGTAGCTCTGGAAGCCGTAGATGCGCGGCGTATGGTGCGCGCAGTATGCTGCGCTCTCGGCGACGTTGTCGATGATGACGGCGCGGCCGGTGTCGCGCACCTCCTCGCACAGCGTGGTGGTGACGTCGAGCTCGTCGTCCGGCTTGAGGCCGAACTCCAGCCGGTCGAGCACGGCGCAGGTGAGCCAGTTCTCGTCGGTGACGTGGGCGATGCAGACGAAACCGAGGCCGGTCATGGCCGCCACCGTTTCCAGGATCTTGGGTACTGCGCTGATCGCCTGGATTTCGTCCACGCGCTTTCGGAGGTCCACCACCATGCTCATCCCCAGCCGAACAATATTTTTAGGCTTGGATAGTACCACCGCCGGGGGCGGCCTGCTCGGCCGCGGCGACCGTCCAGGCCCCGTCGGCATACACCCGTTCCTCGCCGAGATACACCGCATCGGTCACCGCGAACACGTCGATGTGGTACTTCGCATCCTTGCGCTTGAAGCCCGGCTTCGGATACACCCCGTGCTTGGCGCCCAGCGACAGGTGGATACCGCACATGCGTTCGTAGGTGCCGATGTCGGCCACGCGGCGTTCGCGGGTAAAGGCGCGGTTCATGCCGAAGCCCAGTTCGCGCACCCAGACCTCGCCCTCGTCGGCGCGGATGATGTCGAGCATGTGCTGGAATTCCGGTGTCGCATTCTCGGTGCCGACCACGCGGCCCTTTTCGACGATGATGGTGACCGGCGTGCCGGGATGGTTCGAGCGGTAGCTGGTGTCGCCGAACACGTGGATCTGCGCGCGCCCGTTCACCGCTTCCAGGTCGAGGGCCTCGGTGAAGACTTCGCCAATCGGGAACTGGCCGCCGACGTTGTGCATCTCGCTGTAGTCGCCGATGTTCAGCTTGGCCGGCTCGAAGGGTGAAGCGAACACCAGCTCGGCGCCGCCGCCGACCACGCGGCCGTGCGGCGCCGCGTCGATGCGGCTTTTGAGCGCCCGGCCGACGCCGCGGAAGTAGGCCGGGTCATAGGCCAGCGCCTCGATGTAGTGCTCGGCCTGCGGGCCCGGCATGCGCGACAGGTGCACGTGCTCGATCACCTTCAGCCCCAGCTTGAACAGCTCGACGCGGATGCGGAAGGCCTCCAGCCGGAAGTTGGTCGACTGCACCAGCACCACCAGGTCCTTCGCCGCCATGGAACGGAAGCGGGCCAGCACCTCCTCGGGGCGCACGCTGTCGAAGTCGACGAAGTCGGCGTCCGGCAGGTTGCGCCGGTAGGCCTCCACCAGGGCGCGCGACAGGCCGGTGCGTTCGTCATACACCACCAGCGCCCGGTGCGCGGGGCCGTGCTCGATGGCGATGCCGAGGATGGCGTGCAGGTGGCTGCCCGCCGCATCGATGGCGTGCGGGGGCAGGTCGGGGGAATCGGGCAGGGCAGGGGAATTCATGGTGTGCAGCGTGGGGCATATCGGACCCGTCATTATACGGTTCTGCGCCGAAGTTCCCGTGAACAGCCTGTATCTTGATGCCTGAAGTGCCGTCTGGCGCTACCCGGCGAACGGCGCGCCATCGCGGCAATGGCGGCGTTATGATTTCGACAGCAAGGGCCGCTTTCGTGGCGGGTCGCTTGCGTCCATTTTTCATTCGACGGCGGAGCGCAATGGCATACAGATGGGAAACGCCATCCAGCGTCTGGCTGGAAGACGACAGGAGCGGGCAGTTCGCGCTCGAGACCACGGAAGGTCTCGGCCGCATCGACTGGCAGGCGCATGCGCGCGGCCGGGTGCTCGACGTCGCCCACTTGCTGGGCGCATCCCTGCCCGTGTCCTGCGCCTGCGCGCCGATCTATCCGGAGGGTTTTGCTTTCTGCCCGACCTGCGGCCAGGCCCTGCACAAGCTGGCCGGGCGCAGCCTGCGCCAGCCGGACTGGTGGGGAACGGCCGGCGACC
>DOUW01000442.1 GCA_003520365.1 Massilia sp. | reverse complement strand
CTTCTTGCCGCTGCCGCAAGGGCAAGGGTCGTTGCGGCCAACCTTCACGCCCATGTAGGTGCTGTGGTCCTCGGCGGCGACCGGGGCCGCGGCGGTGCCGGTCGGGCTCGGCGCCAGCAGTTCTTCCGGCGCGGCCGACGGGTTGAAGTCGGCATGCTGGAAGTTGATGTTTTCCAGGTGCGCCGCCTGGGCCGCCATGGCCGCTTCCGCCGCCTCGACTTCCTCGCGGGTCTGGATGCGCACGGTCATGACGGTGCGGATCACTTCGTTCTTGATCTGGTCCAGCATGCTGCCGAACAGCTCGAAGGCTTCGCGCTTGTATTCCTGCTTCGGGTTCTTCTGGGCGTAGCCGCGCAGGTGGATGCCCTGGCGCAGGTGGTCCAGCGCCGCCAGGTGCTCGCGCCAGTGGGTGTCGACGCTTTGCAGCATGACGTTGCGCTCGAAGCCGCCGAAGGATTCCTTGCCCACGATCGCGACCTTGCCGTTGTAGGACTCGTCGGCCGCCCCCAGCACCTTCTCCAGGATGTCGTCGTCGTTCAGGTTCGGCTCGTCCACCAGCATCTGCTGCAGCGGCACGTTCAGGGACCATTCGGCACCCAGCACCGACTCCAGCGACTTGATGTCCCACTGTTCTTCGACCGACTCGGCCGGCACGTAGCCGCGCACGACATCCGTGAACACGCCGGTGCGCAGGGAAGCGATCAGTTCCGAGATGTCGGCCGCTTCCAGCAGTTCGTTACGCTGGCTGTAGATCACCTTGCGCTGGTCGTTGGCGACGTCGTCGTATTCGAGCAGCTGCTTGCGGATGTCGAAGTTGCGGGCCTCGACCTTGCGCTGGGCGGTCTCGATGGAACGGGTCACGATGCCCGCCTCGATCGGCTCGCCTTCCGGCATTTTGAGGCGTTCCATGATGGCGCGCACGCGGTCGCCGGCGAAGATGCGCAGCAGCGGATCGTCCAGGCACAGGTAGAAGCGCGAGGAGCCCGGGTCGCCCTGGCGGCCCGAACGGCCGCGCAGCTGGTTGTCGACGCGGCGCGACTCGTGGCGCTCGGTGCCGATGATGTGCAGGCCGCCGGCGTTTACCACGTGGTCGTGCAGCGACTGCCACTCGTCGCGCAGCTTGTTCGACTGGTCGGCCTTTTCCGCTTCCGACAGGCTGGCGTCGGCTTCGATGATCTGGATCTGCTTCTCGACGTTGCCGCCGAGGACGATGTCGGTACCGCGGCCGGCCATGTTGGTGGCGATGGTGATCATCTTCGGACGGCCGGCCTGGGCGATGATTTCCGCTTCCCGGGCGTGCTGCTTGGCGTTCAGGACGTTGTGCGGCAACTTCGCCTGATTCAGGATGCTGGACAGCAGTTCCGAGTTCTCGATCGAGGTCGTACCCACCAGCACCGGCTGGCCGCGCTCGTAGCAGTCGCGGATGTCGTTCACCATCGCGTTGTACTTTTCCTGCGCCGACTTGTAGACCTGGTCCTGGCGGTCCTTGCGCTGCGACGGACGGTTCGGCGGGATCACCACGGTCTCGAGGCCGTAGATTTCCTGGAATTCGTAGGCTTCCGTGTCGGCGGTACCGGTCATGCCGGACAGCTTGGTGTACATGCGGAAGTAGTTCTGGAAGGTGATCGAGGCCAGGGTCTGGTTCTCGTTCTGGATGCGCACGCCTTCCTTGGCTTCGACGGCCTGGTGCAGGCCGTCGGACCAGCGGCGGCCCGTCATCAGGCGGCCGGTGAATTCGTCGACGATGGTGACTTCGCCGTTCTGCACCACGTAGTGCTGGTCCTTGTGGTACAGGACGTGGGCGCGCAGCGCCGCGTACAGGTGGTGGATCAGGGTGATGTTGGCGGCGTCGTACAGCGAGGCGCCTTCCGGCAGCAAGCCCATCTTGGTCAGGATGGCCTCGGCCTTCTCGTGGCCGGCCTCGGTCAGCAGCACGGTGTGCGCTTTCTCGTCCTTGGTGTAGTCGCCCGGGACTTCGATCTTGCCCTTGCCGTCCGGGGTTTCCTCGCCGATCTGCAGCGTCAGCTGCGGCGGCACCTCGTTCATGCGGTAGTACAGGTCGGTATGGTTCTCGGCCTGGCCAGAAATAATTAACGGTGTCCGGGCTTCGTCGATCAGGATCGAGTCGACCTCGTCGACCACGGCGAAGTTCAGGCCGCGCTGCACGCGTTCGCGCGCATCGTAGACCATGTTGTCGCGCAGGTAGTCGAAACCGAATTCGTTGTTGGTGCCGTAGGTGATGTCCGAGCCGTAGGCTTGCTGCTTGGTGTCGTGCGGCATCTGCGACAGGTTCACACCCGTGGTCAGGCCGAGCCAGCCGTACAGGCGGCCCATGGAGTCGGCGTCGCGCTGGGCCAGGTAATCGTTGACGGTAATGACGTGCACGCCCTTGCCCGACAGGCCGTTCAGGTAGACCGGCAGGGTCGCCATCAGGGTCTTGCCCTCGCCGGTGCCCATCTCGGCAATCTTGCCCTGGTGGATGACCATGCCACCGATCAGCTGCACGTCGAAGTGGCGCATCTTCAGCACGCGCTTGGCGGCTTCGCGGCAGACGGCAAACGCTTCCGGCAGGATGTCGTCGAGGGTTTCGCCGTTGGCCAGGCGCGACTTGAATTCCGGGGTCTTTGCCTGGAGCTCGGCGTCGGACAGCTTTTCCATCTGCGGCTCGAGCGCGTTGATCTGACGCACGGTTTTTTGATATTGCTTGAGCAGCCGCTGGTTTCGGCTGCCGAAAATCTGGGTCAGGAATGACATGCTAAGTTTCTTATAAAGACGCCGCAAAAAGAGCCAGGGATGATATCAAAACGATACGCACCGAAGACCGCCCAAGGCAAAAAGCGACTGATTTTATCATGCGATGCGGCCACACTTGGGGCTTATGGGCCGGATAACAAGGTTGGTTCCAGAAAGAATGTTATCAAATTGCATCGACTTGCACCCATTCGCCGCCAGCCGTGCGTCCCGCTGTACGCTCGATACGCACGCCGTGGGCAGTCTATGGTATGTTGCGCGTTGATCGACACCCCACCCACCTAGCGTCCTCATGCATATCTACGGCACCCGCAACCGTCCGACTTCTTTCGAAGCGACCGACTTCCTGCGTTCGAACGAGCGCATGGCGCGGCTGCTGCCGGCCGCCATGCGCATGGCCGACCTGCAGCGCGACGTCGGCATGGTGCTGCCGGCCATGGCCGGCAATTGCGACGTGCTGTCGTTCCAGGAAGGCGTGCTGGTGCTGGCCGTGCCCAGCTCGGCCGTCGCGGCGCGCCTGAAGCAGCAGTTGCCGAAGCTGCAGTCCAGCCTGCAGGGGCGCGGCTGGCAGGTCGTTTCGCTGCGCCTGAAGGTGCAGGTAACGCGGGCCATGCCGGAACAGGTGGAAATGCGCACGCTGGAACTGCCGGAAACGGCGGTGCACGCCTTCGAGGAGCTGGGAGACAGCCTGCCGGATACGCCGCAGAACGCGGCGCTGGTGGCGGCGGTCAAGCGGCTGGCGGAGAAGCGGCGGCGGGGGTAAGACAGACGGCCGGATCGCTGTCGCACGACTGCCGATCAATGTATCGAAGGGCGTAGGGTGGGCTCTTGAGCCCACGCGGATTCACGCGTCGCGCTCATGCGCACTTCGCAACACCTTCTACCATCGCCCCACTAATCGATTCACTTTCGGGTACGCACCGGTACGACCGCGTGGGCTCGAGAGCCCACCCTACGAAACTACTCAGGTAAGTGCCCACTCCTCGCGCATCTGCCGCACGTACGACGGCGGCGCGCTGTCGACCGCGTCGAAGGTCACGATCTCGTAGGCGTCCGGCCGCGCCAACAGGGCGCGCAGCAGGTCGTTGTTGAGCGCGTGGCCCGACTTGTGCGCTTCGTACGCCGCCAGCAGCGGGTGCCCGACCAAGTACAGGTCGCCGATCGCGTCGAGGATCTTGTGGCGCACGAACTCGTCGTCGTAGCGCAGGCCGTCCGCGTTCAGGATGCGGTATTCGTCCATCACGATCGCGTTCTCGAGCGAGCCGCCGCGCGCCAGGCCCATGCCGCGCAGGCTTTCCACGTCCTGCATGAAGCCGAAGGTGCGCGCGCGCGCCACGTCGTGCACGTAGGAGACCTGGGCGAAGTCGACCGAGGCGTTCTGCATCGTGCCGTCCACCGCCGGGTGGTTGAATTCGATGAAGAAGTCGAGCTTGAAGCCGTCGTGGGGTTTGAGTTTTGCCCACTTCTCGCTGTTGCCGGTCCCCTGGCGCACTTCGACTTCCTTCAGCACGCGGATGAATTTCTTCGGCGCCGGCTGGTCCTCGACGCCGGACTGCTGCAGCAGGAAGACGAAGGACGAGGCCGAGCCGTCCATGATCGGGATTTCCTCGGCGGTGACTTCGATGTAGAGATTGTCGATGCCGAGGCCGGCGCAGGCCGACATCAGGTGTTCGACGGTCGAGACGCGCGCCGAATCCTTGACCAGCACCGAGGCCATGCGGGTGTCGCCGACGACTTCCGCGCTCGACGGGAATTCGACCATGGGGTCGAGGTCCACGCGGCGGAACACGATGCCGGTGTCCACGGGCGCCGGGCGCAGCGTCAGTTCGACCTTGCGGCCCGAATGCAGACCGACACCGGTCGTGCGCACCAGTTGTTTGATGGTTCGTTGTTTGAGCATGGACCGATTATATCTGTGCTTTTCGAACCTTGCCGGGGCCGCTTCTTGCAGCATAGAAACCCTGTCAACAAGCGATGCGCGCGCGCGACAAGCCTAGGGATGTTCAGACTCCGAATGGCTCTTCTCGTGGCGAATCAGGTACAACCCGCTGCCGATGATGATGGCCGCGCCGATCATGGTGTAACTGTCCGGCAGCGTACTCCACATCAGCCAGTCGATCGCCACGCCCCAGGCCAGGGCCGAATACTCGAAAGGCGCGACCACGGAGGCTTCGCCGTGGCTGAAGGCCTCGGTGATCGCCAGCTGGCCGAAGAAGCCGCTCACGGCCAGGCCGCACAGCAGCAGCAGGTGGCCGGGATCGACGCCGACCCAATCGGGCGCCGCCAGCGCCGTGGCGCCGAGCGCCATCAGCAGCATCAGCCAGAACATCATCTGCTGGGTGCTGTCGGTGCGCGCCAGGATGCGCGCGGCGATCGCCGAGATCGCGTAGCACACGGCCGAGCCGAGCACCGCCAGGCCGCCCAGGGTCAGAAAGCCGCCGCCTTCCGGACGCAGCACCACCAGCACGCCGGCCAGTCCGATCACGATGGCGATCCAGCGCGCCAGGTTGACGCGCTCCTTCAGGAAGAACACCGACATCGCCGTGATCAGGGCCGGCGCGATGAAGAAGACCGAATAGGCTTCGGCCAGGCTGAGTCGCTTGAGGCCATAGGCGAACAGCGCCAGCATGCCGATCCCGAGCGCGCCGCGCAGGACGTGCAGCGACCAGCGCGCGCGCAGCATCGTCTTGAAGCCGCCGCGCCAGGCGACGTAGGCGCACACCAGCGGCAGCGAGGACAGCGAGCGCAAGGCCGCCACCTGCATCGCCGGATAGTGGGCGGCGAGCAGCTTCATCGCCGTGTCCATCAGCGAGAACATGAAGACGGCGATCAGCATCGCGTAGATGCTGCGCAGGTTGCCGGAGACTTTACTCATACGATAATCGAAACAAAAAACGGCGCCGCGGCGCCGTCGGGTAATGCGGAAATGTAAATCAGATCTGGGCCAGCAGCGCTTCGGCCTTCGACACTTCGAAGCCGCCCTGCTCCACGTTCAGCTGCCTGACCACGCCGTCCTCGACCAGCATCGAGTAGCGCTGCGAGCGCGTGCCCATGCCGTGCTTCGAGAAATCGGCATCCAGGCCCAGCGCCTTGGTGAAGGCGGCGTTCCCGTCGGCCATCATGCGCACGATGCCGGTGGCCTTCTGCTCGCGGCCCCAGGCGCCCATGACGAAGGCGTCGTTCACCGAGATGCACCAGATTTCGTCGACGCCCTTGGCCTTGAAGGCCTCGGCATTCTCGACGAAGCCCGGCACGTGCTTGGCCGAGCAGGTCGGGGTGAAAGCGCCCGGCAGGCCGAAGATCGCGATCTTCTTGCCCCGGACCAGATCCGCCACCGAGAAGGTGTTTGGACCGAGCGTGCAGCCTTCGGTTTCGGTGTCGATGAATTCGGCCAGGGTGCCTTCCGGCAGCTGTTCGCCAATCTGGATGGTCATGCGTACTCCTCAGGTGTTATTTTGGAAATCCCGCCAGTATGCCCGATCCTTGCCGTTCCTGCATTGCCCCAGGCGGCTACTTCCAGTCCCCCCCTTTTCCAACGCATGCCTTTCCTCCTTTTCGTCCGTGCCAGCGCGACTACAAACAACACAGTGCCATAAATGCATAGACGCTCACGCAGGGATTCTAAGACGTTCCCACACGGCCGATGTGCAGTTCTCGACTACTCGATGAGATCAAAATACAGGGACGAGAAACTGCTGCTACCTGGTCTTCAGCTCAGTAACGAGATTCCGAGCCGCCTTAGTCGCCGCGCGATAGCTATCACGCAAGCTGTCACTGTACCGAGTAAGGATCTGCAATTGCCGCGCCGCCTCGTGGTTAATCTCTGGCGTCGGGGAAATGAGGCGCTGCGCCTCTACGAGCTCGAAAGCCTCAACCATTTGGTTGTGATGAGCCGTAGTCAAAACAAAGCCTTTAGCAAGACCAAACGCAACAATTATTCGGATCCGAAGAGCGTGATCAGGGATCGCCCCCAGTCGCGGAATGAAGGCGTTAAAAACTGGGAAAGAGTCCTCGGCCATTGGAAAAACGACGCGAATCGGTGTTCCAGAGGGCCCATCAGTAATCATGGGGCCGATTTCTTGGCTGGCAAAGAAGAGTGCTGTTTCGGCCTCTGCACAAATGCTTTGCAACATCCCGCTCAGCTCTACTCTTTCACGTGCCTCATCTCGTTGGCGTTGTGCTTCGTGAATCGCCACGAGTTTTCTAGA
>DOUW01000438.1 GCA_003520365.1 Massilia sp. | reverse complement strand
GCCGACCATCCGTCGGGCACCGACCGCATCGCCGAAGTGGCGCGCGCGCTCGGCCTCGGTCCGGAGGAGGTCGTGGTCAACCTGCAGGGCGACGAGCCGCTGATCGATCCCGCGCTGCTGGCCGCCTGCGCCGCCCGCATCGAGGCCGGGGTGCCGATGGCCACCTGCGCGCATCCGCTGCATGCGGTTGCCGACGTGTTCAACCCGAACGTGGTCAAGGTGGTGCTCGACCGGCAGGGGCGGGCCTTGTATTTTTCGCGCGCCACCATTCCCTGGGCGCGCGACGCCTTTGCCGCCTCGCGCCATACGCTGCCGGCCGCGCTGCCGGTCGATTACGCGCCGCTGCGCCACATCGGCCTCTACGCCTACAGCAACGCCTTCCTGCAGGCCTATCCGGCCCTCGAGGTGTCGCCGCTGGAGCAGGTCGAGGCCCTGGAACAACTGCGCGTGCTGTGGCACGGGCATCCGATCGCGGTCCACGTCACCGACAGCGCGCCCGAAGCGGGCGTCGACACCCCGGAAGACCTGGCGCGCGTGCGCCTGCATTATCCGTCTTGATCTCCGCAGAAATTGATTTGCGGAGCGTCTGCGGCGCCTCAAAAATTTCAGGTTTTCGACCCCGACGCTACCCGCCGGGGTTGGCGTTGACGCTGACTTTTGTGGTAAGTTTCGTGTCAAGCTAGTCAGATATGCATCAATCCCGATTGTTTGCCAACACATTTACAGTTATCAACATCCGTCTTAGGAATTCTTCATGCGTCTCATTCTGTTAGGAGCGCCCGGCGCCGGCAAAGGCACCCAGGCTAACTACATCAAGGAAAAATACAACATCCCGCAGATCTCCACCGGCGACATGCTGCGTGCGGCGATCAAGGCCGGCACCGAGCTGGGCCTGGCGGCGAAAAAGGTCATGGACGCGGGCGGCCTGGTCTCGGACGACATCATGATCGGCCTGGTGAAGAACCGCCTGCAGGAAGCCGATTGCGCCAACGGCTACCTGTTCGACGGCTTCCCGCGCACCATCGCCCAGGCCGACGCCATGAAGGACAACGGCATCAACGTCGACTACGTGCTGGAAATCGACGTGCCCGACGAACTGATCGTCGAGCGCATGAGCGGCCGCCGCACCCACCAGGCGTCGGGCCGCGTGTACCACACCAAGTTCAACCCGCCGAAGGTCGCCGACATCGACGACGTCACCGGCGAGCCGCTGGTCCAGCGCGACGACGACAAGGAAGAAACCGTCAAGAAGCGCCTGTCGGTCTACCACAACCAGACCGAAGTGCTGCTCGGCTACTACAACAAATGGGCCCAGTCGGGCCTGCCCGGCGCCCCGAAGTATCGCAAGATCTCGGGCGTGGGCCCGGTCGAACAAGTCAGAGACGCGGCCTTCGCCGCACTCTCCGAGTAAGACAGAAAGCGGACGCAAGCGTCCGCTTTTTTTTCGGGGTTACGTTCATATCCCATCCCCCCGAGCGTGTAAAAAAGCCTCCAGGGCAAGGCGCACCGCCGCAGCGGCGGACCGCGAAGACAGTACGCTAGTACGGCGAGACGAGTGCAACGCTGCCATGGAGGTTTTTTTACACGCTCGGGAGTACTAATGGTTTGAATCAAAGGATTGCAGTACGCAGTGAGGCAGACTGCTCCGCCAAAGGGCTGGGCATTCTTTCAATGTGTGGTGTTACTTGATCAAAAACTAAGGGGACGATATGGCAGCAAACCTGATCACGTTTGCCGTGGCGTGTGGTGTCATCGCGGTCATCTACGGACTCTGGGCGCGCGCCTGGATCCTGCGCCAGGATGCGGGCAACGCCCGCATGCAGGAAATCTCGCTCGCGATCCAGGAGGGCGCCGCCGCCTACCTGGGGCGCCAGTACCGCACCATCGGCATCGTCGGCCTGGTGTTGCTCGTTGCCATCTACTTCCTGCTCGGCGCCTGGACCGCCATCGGCTTCCTGGCCGGCGCGGTGCTGTCCGGCGCCTGCGGCTTCATCGGCATGAACGTCTCGGTGCGCGCCAACGTGCGCACCGCCCAGGCGGCCAGCAAGGGCATGAACGAAGCGCTCGACGTCGCCTTCAAGGGCGGCGCGATCACCGGCATGCTGGTGGTCGGCCTGGGCCTGCTCGGCGTTACCCTGTTCTACTGGGCGCTCACGTCCAACGGCGACAGTGCGCTGTCGCGCCACGACGTGATCAAGCCGCTGATCGGCCTGGCCTTCGGCGCCTCGCTGATCTCCATCTTCGCGCGCCTGGGCGGCGGCATCTTCACCAAGGGCGCCGACGTCGGCGCCGACCTGGTCGGCAAGGTCGAGGCCGGCATTCCCGAGGACGATCCGCGCAATCCGGCCGTGATTGCCGACAACGTCGGCGACAACGTCGGCGACTGCGCCGGCATGGCGGCCGACCTGTTCGAGACCTACGTCGTGACACTGATCGCCACCATGCTGCTGGGCGCGCTGATGATCGACGCCGGCGCCGGCGACGCGGTGCTCTACCCGCTGCTGCTGGGCGCGGTGTCGATCATCGGCTCGATCATCGGCTGCGCCATGGTGCGGGCCCGTCCCGGACGCAAGATCATGTCGGCGCTGTACACCGGCCTGTGGTGGGCGGCGGGGCTGTCGCTGATCGGGTTCGCCGTCGTCACCTGGATGGTCTGGGGCGACCCGGAAATGCGCGCCAGCATGCTCGGCTGCGCGATCGTCGGCATCGTGCTGACCGGGCTCATGGTCTACATCACCGAGTACTACACCGGCACCGAGTTCAAGCCGGTGCGCCACATCGCCGAAGCCTCGACCACCGGGCACGGCACCAACATCATCGCCGGGCTGGGGGTATCGATGAAGTCGACCGCCTACCCGGTGCTGGTGGTGTGCATCGCGATCCTGGTCGCTTTCCAGCTGGGCGGGCTGTACGGGATCGCGGTGGCGGCCACGGCGATGCTGTCGATGGCCGGCATTATCGTCGCGCTCGACGCCTACGGTCCGATCACCGACAACGCCGGCGGCATCGCCGAGATGAGCGGCATGCCCGATTCGGTGCGCGCGATCACCGACCCGCTCGACGCGGTCGGCAATACCACCAAGGCCGTCACCAAGGGCTATGCGATCGGCTCGGCGGGCCTGGCCGCGCTGGTGCTGTTCGCCGATTACACCCATGCTCTCGACTCGGTCGGCAAGTCGGTGGTGTTCGAACTGTCGAACCCGATGGTGATCGTCGGCCTGTTCATCGGCGGCCTGATTCCCTACCTGTTCGGGGCGATGGCGATGGAAGCGGTGGGGCGCGCGGCCGGCGCGGTGGTGGTCGAGGTGCGGCGCCAGTTTCGCGACATCGTCGGCATCATGGCCGGTACCGGCAAGCCCGAGTACGACAAGGCGGTCGACATGCTGACCGCCTCGGCGATCCGCGAGATGATCCTTCCCTCGCTGCTGCCGGTGGTGGTGCCGATCCTGGTCGGCATGCTGCTCGGACCGGCGGCCCTGGGCGGCATGCTGATGGGCACCATCATCACCGGCCTGTTCGTGGCGATCTCGATGACCACCGGCGGCGGCGCCTGGGACAACGCCAAGAAATACATCGAGGACGGCAACTACGGCGGCAAGGGCTCGGACAGCCACAAGGCGGCGGTGACCGGCGACACCGTGGGCGATCCCTACAAGGACACGGCCGGCCCGGCGGTCAATCCGCTCATCAAGATCATCAATATCGTGGCGCTGCTGCTGGTGCCGCTGCTGCCGGCGGCCGGATGGATGTCGGTCTCGGCGCCGCAGATCGCGGGCATGCGCGACGTGTCGCAGGGAGCGGTGCATACGCCGGCAGCGAGCGCGGCGCACCGGGCGCCGCAAGGGCAGGTAACCGTGCCGATGAGCGTGCCGATGAG
>DOUW01000439.1 GCA_003520365.1 Massilia sp. | reverse complement strand
GTCGAGGACGTGGTGCTGAACCGCCGCGATGACGCCACCGAGCGCATGATCGAATTCGCCGGCACGCTCAAGGCCGGCGGCGGCAAGCAGGAACAGAACCTCGAGTGGAGGAATGGTCCGGTCGAGAAGCGCCTGGCGCACGCGCTGGTGCACGGCATCACCCAGTGGATCGTCGAGGACACCGAGGAAGCGCGCCAGGCCGTACTCGCCGCCGGCGGGCGTCCGATCAACGTCATCGAAGGTCCGCTGATGGCGGGCATGGACATCGTCGGCGACCTCTTCGGCCAGGGCAAGATGTTCCTGCCGCAGGTGGTGAAGTCCGCCCGCGTGATGAAGCAGGCCGTGGCCCATCTGGTGCCCTTCATCGAAGAAGAAAAGGCGCAGGAAGAAGCACGCACCGGCATCGTCGCCAAGCCCAAGGGCAAGATCGTGATCGCCACCGTGAAGGGCGACGTGCACGACATTGGCAAGAACATCGTCTCGGTGGTCCTGCAATGTAATAACTTCGAGATCGTGAACATGGGCGTGATGGTGCCCTGCTCCGACATCCTGGCCAAGGCCAAGGAAGAGAACGCGGACATCGTCGGCCTGTCCGGCCTGATCACGCCTTCGCTGGAAGAGATGGCCCACGTCGCGCGCGAGATGCAACGCGATCCGTGGTTCCGCGAGCGCCGGATTCCGCTCTTGATCGGCGGCGCCACCACCAGCCGCGCACACACGGCCGTGAAGATCGCGCCGCACTACGACGGCCCGGTGGTCTACGTGCCGGACGCCTCGCGTTCGGTGTCGGTCGGCCAGTCGCTGCTGACCGAGGACACGCGCGAGCAGTACATGGCCGAGATCAAGGCCGACTACGAGCGCATCCGCGTGCAGCACGCCGGCAAGAAGGCGCTGCCGATGGTCACGCTGGAACAGGCGCGCGCCAACAAGGCCAAGCTGGCATTCGCTCCGCTCAAGCCGAAGTTCATCGGGCGCCGCGTATTTAAAAATGTCGACCTGGGTACGCTGGCGCGCTACATCGACTGGGGTCCGTTCTTCCAGACCTGGGACCTGGCCGGTCCCTACCCCGCCATCCTGAGCGACGAGGTCGTGGGCGAAGCCGCGACCAAGGTCTTCGAGGAAGGCCAGGCCATGCTCAAGAAGATCATCGAAGGCCGCTGGCTGACGGCGAACGGCGCGATCGCCCTGCTGCCGGCCAACAGCGTGCGCGACGACGACATCGAGATCTACACCGACGAATCGCGTTCGCAGGTCGCCTTCACCTGGCACGGCCTGCGCCAGCAGGGCGTCAAACCCGTGGTCGACGGCGTGCAGCGCCCGAACCAGTGCCTGGCCGACTTCATCGCGCCGAAGGAATCGGGCGTGGCGGACTACATCGGCATGTTCGCGGTGACGGCGGGCCTGGGCATCGAGAAGCACGAGCAGCGCTTCGAGGACGCGCACGACGACTACTCGTCGATCATGCTGAAGGCCCTGGCCGACCGCCTGGCCGAAGCCTTCGCCGAATACCTGCACGAGCGCGTGCGCACCGACCTGTGGGGCTACGCCGCCAACGAAGACCTGGACAACAAGGCGCTGATCGCCGAAGAATACCTCGGCATCCGCCCGGCGCCGGGCTACCCGGCCTGCCCTGAGCACACGGTCAAGAAGGAACTGTTCGAGACCCTGCAGGCCGAGGAGATCGGCATGCAGCTGACCGAGTCCTACGCGATGTATCCAGGCGCGGCGGTGTCGGGCTTCTATTTTGCCCATCCGGAATCGAAGTACTTCGTGGTCGGCAAGATCGGCGACGACCAGGTCGAGGACATGGCGCAGCGCCGCGGCATGGACAAGGCCGAGGTCGAGCGTCACCTGGCGCCGAATCTGTCTTAATCGCCCGTTGGCGCCGGCGCGGTTGCAGTGATTCAGCGGGTAACGATCGTGGAACTTTCTTTAACCTGTATTGCCTAATTCCTCGGGGACCCCGGTCCCAGGTCAAGGAGCGCATCATGGCAACGCATCTTTCCGCCCGGCGCTGGCAGGACCGCGTGATCCTGCTGCTGGGCCTCTGGCTGTTCGCCTCGCCCTGGGCGATGGGCTACCCGAGCGATTCGCCGCCGGCGCTCAACGCCTTGGTCGCCGGCGCCATCATGGCGGCGCTGGCCATCTTCGACGTCTACAAGACCACCATCTGGGCCGTGCTCGTGAACATCGTGGCCGGCGCCTGGGTGGCGGTGTCGCCCTGGCTGGTGGGCGTCGTCGGCGACCGGGCGATGAGCGCCAGCATGCTGGTCGTCGGGGTGGCGACGGTCGTCCTGGGATTATGGGAAATGCGGACCGATCCGGACCTGCATCAGCAGTGGGTGGGGGCGTGACGGGCAGGGCGTAGGGTGGGCACCCTGTGCCCACGCGTGACCTTTGCGTCATGTCGGCGCGAAAAGCAGGCCAACAATGCTCATCGTTCACGCGTGGGCACNNGCACGGAGTGCCCACCCTACAACGCGTGGCGCACCACCTTGTCGCTCCACTCGAAGGCCGCCATCTCCAGTTCGACCAGTTCGTCGCCGCTGTCGGCCAGCTCGCCCAGCACCGGCAGCATGGCGTCGCCCTCCTCCATCTGTTCGAGCGACTCGGCCAGGCGCAGCAGTTCGCCGAAGAAGCCGCTGCGCTTGAGCAGCGCGGCTGCCACTTCGTCGCTGACCGGGATCTGCTCGACCAGGTCGGCCATCGGCACCGAGAACAGCGCATCCATCAGCGACATGATGCCGACCGTGAA
>DOUW01000277.1 GCA_003520365.1 Massilia sp. | reverse complement strand
GGCGGCGCCGGCGGCAAGCGCCAGGGCCAAGATCAGTCCCGGCAAGCCAAGCCGCTTCATTGCGCCAGGTCGACCGCGTACAAGGCGAACCCCTTGCCCTGGCCATCGTCGGCGCGCAGCTGGCGTACGTTGCCCAGCCCTGCCTCCTGGGCCAGCCCCAGCATGCCCGGCGCCGAGTGGAACACCACCGGACCGGCGGTCTTCACCGGCGCGAAACGCCAGCTGCGGGCGGCGCCGTTGGCCGCGCGCGTCAGCTTCTTCACGTCGCGGACATAGGCGATCAGCACGTCGCGGCTGGTATCCGGCGAGGCCAACACGGTCTTGCTGCCGTCCAGGTCCGGGAAGTTGCCGCCGCCGCTGGCGCGGTAGTTGTTGGTGGCGACGATGAATTCCTGCGCCGGATCGACCGGCGCGCCGTGCAGCGTCAGCTTGCCGATGCGCTGCCCCGGCGGCTGGGTCACGTCGATCTCGTAGCCGATCGCGCTGTCGGTGACGGTATCGAAGTTATAGCTCGGGAAGCTGGCGTTGATCAGTTCCTGCGGCGCGGTGTTCGATGGATCGATGGTGTTGAAGCGGCGCGCCGACGTTTCCAGCCAGGCCTTCAGCCCTGCGCCGTCGACCTTGACCGCATACAGCGCGTTCGGATAGAGGTAGAGGTCGGCCGCGTTATTCAGCGCCAGGTTCCCGGCCGGGACGTCGGTGAAATCGAAGGCGCCCGCATTGCCGCTCTTGAACGCCGCCGACATCGACAGCACCGGCAGCTTCGCGTACTGCGGCAGGTTGGCCGCGATGTACTGCTTCACGTAGGCGGTCTGGGCCTGGTTCACCACCTGCAGCGCCGACGGGTCGCCCACGTCGGCGAAATAGGTCGTCATGCGGAACTCGCTGCTGCCGACCGGCGTCTTCACGTAGGCGATGGTGGCGTCGTGCTCTTCCTTGATCAGGGCCAGGACCTGCGGGTCGGGCGCGACAAACGACTTGTCGGCGTTCTGGGCGGCGCGCGCTTCGACCAGGGTCTTGTCCTTCTCGATTGTCCAGCGCTTGCCGTCGGCGCGCAGGTGGAAGGCGATCAGGCCCAGGTGCTTGCCCCAGAGGTTGGCCATCACCGTCGGCACGCCATGCACCAGGCCTTTCGCCTTGTCCACGCCCGGCAGGTTGAACTGCGGCGCAGTGCTGGCCGCGTTCGGGAACAATTGGTGCGAGTGACCGAGCAGCATCGCGTCCACGCCTTCTACCCGCGCCAGGTAGTAGCCGGCGTTTTCCATCTGCGGCGTGTAGGGACTGGCATCCAGGCCGCCGTGGGCGATCGCGACGACGATGTCGGCACCCTTGCGGCGCATCTCGGGCACGTACTTCTCGGCCGCCTCGACCACGCCGGTGGTGTAGACCTTCCCTTCGAGCCAGCGCTTGTCCCAGGACATGATGGTCGGCGGCGTGAAGCCGATGATGCCGACCTTGACGGTGGCCGTGATCGTCCTACCCTGCGCATCCGTGCCGCCGATCTTCTTCTCGACGATCCGGTAGGGCTCGAACAGCGGCTGCTTCGTTTTCGCGCTGTAGACGTTGGCCAGCACCTGCGGGAAGGCCGGGCCGGCGCAGCGCTTCGGCTGTTCGACGCCGTCGACCTTGAAGCGGTTGCCGGTCACCTGCGACAGGTAAGCCAGCCCGTAGTTGAATTCGTGGTTGCCGATCGAGGCGCCGTCGTACTTCAGCGCGTTCATCACCTTGTAGATGCCCAGCGTCTGCTCGCAGCGCACCGGTGCGACCAACGCCTGGTAGTCGGCCAGCGCATTGCCCTGGATCGTGTCGCCGTTATCGAACAGCACCGTGTTGGCGTAGTCGCCGCGTGCCTGGGCGATCAGGCTGGCAGTACGGTCCAGGCCGATCGACGGCTCGGCGGCCAGCTTGAAGTAGTCGTAACCGACCACGTTCGAGTGCAGGTCGGTCGTTTCCAGCACGGCCAGCACGGCGGTCGCGCCTTTCGGGGCAGGCTTGGCGGCGAGCGCCGGCGCCGACATGGCCAACAGCGCAGGCAGTAGCCCGTGAGCGATTTGATAAGGGATTGAGTGTCGCATGAGTAATTCTTAGGTAGGATGCGCTGGATGATACGGCAGCGGCGCAGCACCGAGCAAGAACGGGAGCAAGAACGGGAGCAAGAACGAACCCCGGGGCGCCGCGCCGCGCGGGCCGTCTGCGGTATAATCGAAGGTTCGATTCAACTCATAAAACGCCAAGATCATGGAAGCTGAACGCATCAACGCCATCTCCGCCCTGCTGAACGACCTGACCAGCCGTGAAGCCGAACTTCGGAGGTATCTTTGACTTCGATCGCAAGTCAGAGAAACTAGAACAGGTCAACCAGGAACTCGAGGACCCGGCCGTCTGGAATGACCAGAAACGGGCCCAGGACCTCGGCAAGGAAAAGAAGGCGCTGGAAGGCGTCGTGCTGACGCTCGAGAAAGCGCGCAACGACCTCGCGGACGCCACCGACCTGTTCGAGATGGCAAAGGAAGAAGGCGACCACGGCACCCTGGAATCGATCGGCGGCGACGCCGAGGAGATCCAGAAGACCATCGAGTCGATGGAATTCCGCCGCATGTTCAGCAACCCGATGGACCACGCCAACTGCTTCATCGACATCCAGGCCGGCGCCGGCGGCACCGAAGCCCAGGACTGGGCCTCGATGCTGCTGCGCCAGTACCTGCGCTACTGCGAGCGCAAGGGCTTCAAGGCCGAGGTCATGGAAATGTCCGAGGGCGAGGTCGCCGGCATCAAGACCGCCACCATCAAGGTCGAGGGCGAGTACGCCTACGGCCACCTGCGTACCGAGACCGGCGTGCACCGCCTGGTGCGCAAGTCGCCGTTCGACTCGGCCAACGGCCGCCACACCTCGTTCACCTCGCTGTTCGTATATCCGGAAGTCGACGAATCCTTCGAGATCGAGATCAATCCGGCCGACGTGCGCATCGACACCTACCGCGCATCGGGCGCGGGCGGCCAGCACATCAACAAGACCGACTCCGCGGTGCGCCTGACGCACGGGCCGTCGGGCATCGTGGTCCAGTGCCAGAACGACCGCTCGCAGCACCGCAACAAGGCCGAGGCCTGGGACATGCTGCGCGCCAAGCTGTTCGAGCTCGAGCTGCGCAAGCGCATGGCCGAGCAGCAGAAGCTGGAAGACTCGAAGACCGACGTCGGCTGGGGCCACCAGATCCGTTCCTACGTGCTGGACCAGTCGCGCATCAAGGACCTGCGCACCGGCTTCGAGACCGGCAACACCAAGAACGTGCTGGACGGCGACCTGGACGACTTCATCTCCGCTTCGCTCAAGCAGGGCGTGTAAGCGATGACCATGGCAAAACAGTCCTTCGTGTTCGACATGGACGGCACCATCGTCGACAACATGGCCTTCCACACGGACTCGTGGATCGCCTTCTTCGCGCGCCGCGGCCGGGCCATCGACGCGGACGAATTCTTCCGCGCGACGGCCGGCCGCCAGGGCGGCGAGATCATTCGCAGCTACCTGGGCGAGCACCTCACCGATGAAGAAGTCGCGGCGCTCAACCACGAAAAGGAATCGGTCTACCGCGAGCTGTACGCGCCGCACCTGAAACCGGTCGCCGGCTTCGAGGCGCTGCTCGACCAGGCGCAGCGGCATGGCGTGAAGCTGGCGGTCGGCACCGCGGCGCCGCCGGCGAACGTCGCGTTCACCCTCGACGGCCTGGACCTGCGCCGCCATTTCGATGCGATCGTCGGCGCGACGGACGTTGCGCGCGGCAAGCCGCATCCCGACGTGTTCCTGAAGGCGGCCGAGCTGTGCGGCGTGGCGCCCGAGCACTGCATCGTGTTCGAGGATGCGCCGCTGGGCGTGGAAGCGGCGCGCCGTGCCGGCATGCGCTGCGTCGTCCTGACCACCACCCTGCCCGCGTCCAGCTTCGCCGGCTACGACAACGTCATCGCCATCGTGCGCGACTTCACCGAACTGAAGGCCGAACTGCTGTTCGCCTGAAACCTCACAAACACTGTTATCCCATCATGACTACGGAAAACCAAGACCAGACGCCGGTAGTGGCGCTCGACGAAAACAAGATCATGGCCGAGCGCCGCGCCAAGCTGGCCGCGCTGCGCCAGCAGGGCAATCCCTTCCCGAACGACTTCGTCCCCCAGGACAAGGCAGCGGACCTGGTCGAGACCTACGGCGGCAAGACCCGCGAAGAGCTGGAAGCCGAACCCGTGAGCGTGATGCTGGCCGGCCGCATGATGCTGCGCCGCGAAGCCGGCAAGAAGGCCGCGTTCGCGACCCTGCAGGACAGCTCGGGCCCGGCGGCCAGTGGCCGGATCCAGATCTACATCACCCTCGATTCCGCCGGCGAAGAAGCCATGGAAGCCCTGCGCAGCTACGACCTGGGCGACATCCTGGGCATCGAAGGCACGCTGTTCAAGACCAAGGTCGACGAACTGACCGTCAAGGTCAGCAAGCTGCGCCTGATCGCCAAGGCCCTGCGCCCGCTGCCGGACAAGTTCCACGGCCTGGCCGACCAGGAGACCAAGTACCGCCAGCGCTACGTCGACCTGATCATGAACGAAGAGACGCGCCGCACCTTCAAGGCGCGTACCGCCGCGATGTCGTCGATGCGCCGCTTCATGGAAGAGCACGGCTTCATGGAAGTCGAGACCCCGATGCTGCACCCGATCCCGGGCGGCGCCGCGGCCAAGCCGTTCGTCACCCACCACAATGCGCTGGACATGGAAATGTACCTACGCATCGCGCCCGAGCTCTACCTGAAGCGCCTGGTGGTCGGCGGTTTCGACCGCGTGTTCGAGATCAACCGCAACTTCCGCAACGAAGGCGTGTCGGTCCGTCACAACCCGGAATTCACGATGATGGAATTCTATGCGGCCTACACCGACTACAAGTGGATCATGGACTTCACCGAGCAGGTGATCCGCCAGGCCGCGATCGATTCGAACGGCAGCGCCGTGCTGACCTACGGCGGCCGCGAGCTGGACCTGTCCAAGCCCTTCCAGCGCCTGACCATCGTCGAAGCGATCGACAAGTATGCGCCGGGCTACACCCCGGAGCAGCTGAACTCGATGGATTTCCTGAAGCAGGAACTGCTGAAGTTCGGCGTCAAGCCCTTCGCCACCGCCGGCCTGGGCGCGCTGCAGCTGGCGCTGTTCGAAGAGACCGCCGAAGCCCTGCTGTGGGAACCGACCTTCATCATCGACTACCCGGTCGAAGTGTCGCCGCTGGCGCGCGCTTCCGACACCCGCGAAGGCATCACCGAGCGCTTCGAGCTGTTCATGGTCGGCCGCGAGATCGCCAACGGCTTCTCGGAGCTGAACGATCCGGAAGACCAGGCCGCGCGCTTCCTGTCGCAAGTGGCCGCCAAGGACGCGGGCGACGACGAGGCGATGTTCTACGACGCCGACTACATCCGCGCGCTGGAATACGGCATGCCGCCGGCCGGCGGCTGCGGCATCGGCATCGACCGCCTGATGATGCTGATCACCGACTCGCCGAACATCCGCGACGTGCTGCTGTTCCCGCACCTGCGCAAGGAAGACTGATCGCGTTCGATCGCGAATAGAAACGGGGCGCTGCATGCGCCCCGGTTTTTATTGTCTGCTGTGATGATGGCGCTGTTTTTGTAGGGTGGACTCCTGAGTCCACGCTGTACAGTATGCGCGTACCACCAACCCGAATCCGGTGGTGCGGCCTCAACGAGCCTACGGCGAACGTTCCCGATCCGGCGCTGCTGCACCGCGTGGACACAGGTGCCACCCTACGAAAAACAACAACCCGCCTTACTTCACGATCGTATAGTGGCGTAGGGTGGGGACTTGTCC
>DOUW01000276.1 GCA_003520365.1 Massilia sp. | reverse complement strand
GGCTCGCGCGCGGCCTGCGACATCACGATCAGGAGCTGGCGGTTGCGGTCGATGCCGGCCAGCGGCTGGCATACCACGCGCCCGAAGGCGCCGGCGGCGACGCTCTCGACCTGCACCACCTTGGCCACGGCCAGGCCGGCCGGATACATGCCGTCCAGGCCGGACGTGATCAGGATGTCGCCGACCTGGATGTCGGCGTTCGGCGCGACGAAGCGCAGGTCGAGCAGGCCCGAGCGCCCGCGGCCATAGGCCACGCTGCGCAGGCCCGAGCGCAGCACCTGCACCGGAATGGCCTGGTCCTTGTCGGTCAGGAGCGTCACTTCCGAGGTGAAGGGGAAGACGCGGGTGACCTGGCCGACCACGCCGGCGTTGTCGATCACCGGCAGGCCGAGCTGCACGCCGTTGCGCGAACCGCGGTCGAGCACGATGCGGCGGGTCGAGGGATCGCGCGCGTCGTACAGGATCTCGCCCATCATCGACTTGACCGGCAGGTGGTCGCGCGCATCGAGCAGGCGGCGCAGGTGGGCGTTCTCCGCCATCTGGAGCTGGGCCTGCTGCATCGCCTGGGCCTGGGCCACCTGCTGGTTCTTGAGCTCGGCGACTTCCTTCTGCAGGCTCGAGAGCGAGGAAAAGTAATCGCCCATGCTGTAGACGGCGTCGCGCGGCATCAGCGCCGCCATCTGCAGCGGGTAGAGCACGGTGGCGGCCACCTGGCGCACGGCGCCGAGCAGGTGCATGCGCGCGTCGACCACCAGCAGCACGATCGACACCAGCGCGAACACGGTCACCTTCACCCGTGCCGGGGCGCCCTGTTTGAAAAGCGGCGGAGGACTGTATTCCATGACTTTCGATGATGGCGGGCCCAAGCCCGCGCGACAGATACGCGACAAATACGCAAATGGGCAGGAGCACGGCCTATGCCGCTCGCCTGCCCACGCTATGGTCTAACGATGAACGACCGTTGCCAGTGCTTACTCGTACGAGAAGATCGAGCCCAGCTTGTCGTTGTGCTCCAGCGCCATGCCCGAGCCGCGCACCACGCAGGTCAGCGGGTCTTCGGCCACCAGCACCGGCAGGCCGGTCTCTTCCATCAGCAGGCGGTCCAGGTCGCGCAGCAGCGCGCCGCCGCCGGTCAGCATCATGCCCTTCTCGGCGATGTCGGCGCCCAGTTCCGGCGGCGTCTGTTCGAGCGCGTTCTTGACCGCCGAGACGATATTATTCAGCGGATCGGTCAGCGCTTCCAGGATCTCGTTCGACGAGATGGTGAACGCACGCGGGATGCCTTCGGACAGGTTGCGGCCCTTGACTTCCATTTCCTTCACTTCCGACCCCGGGAAGGCCGACCCTATGGCCTTCTTGATCGCTTCCGCGGTCTGCTCGCCGATCAGCATGCCGTAGTTACGGCGGATGTAGTTGACGATGGCGTCGTCGAAGCGGTCGCCGCCCACGCGCACCGAACCCTTGTAGACCATGCCGCCCAGCGAAATGATGCCGACCTCGGTCGTGCCGCCGCCGATGTCGACCACCATCGAACCGGTCGCATCCGACACCGGCAGGCCAGCGCCTATTGCGGCCGCCATCGGCTCCTCGATCAGGAACACCTGGGAGGCGCCGGCGCCCAGCGCCGATTCGCGGATCGCGCGGCGCTCGACCTGGGTCGAACCGCAAGGCACGCAGATGATGATGCGCGGCGACGGACGGAAGAACTTCGAGTCGTGCACCATGCGGATGAACTGCTTGAGCATTTCTTCGGTGACGGTGAAGTCGGCGATCACGCCGTCCTTCATCGGGCGGATCGCTTCGATGTTGCCCGGCACCTTGCCCAGCATCTGCTTGGCCTTCTTGCCGACCGCCTGGATCGTCTTCTTGCCGTTCGGGCCGCCCTGCTGGCGGATCGCCACGACCGAAGGTTCATCCAGCACGATGCCCTGGCCGCGCACATAGATCAGCGTATTGGCGGTACCCAGGTCGATGGCCAGGTCGTTCGAGAAGTAACTGCGTAAAGAACCAAACATGTATGTCCTGATGCGCGCTAGCCGCGCCTAAACTATTGATCGGGAATCCTTGCCGCCCTGGCCTGCTGCTGCGCCCTGCGGTCTTGTAGAACCTGCCGTGGCGGCGCTCGTTCGGCGCCAACCACGCATTAGCCCGCCATTCTACCTTATAATTTACCGATTAAACGCTGAAAACAGGTGGTTTTAGCCCCCAGTTCCTCAAGCGAGATCGACGGGATTAGCAAGGTTTTATCGGCTGTAGCAAGGCGTTCAACAAAGGGCGCCGCAATCCCGTCATGCGCCCAACCCCATTTTGAACGCGGCACCGCGCCGCGCCTTTTGCCATGTCCCTGACTCTTTCAGACGTAAAACGGATCGCCAATCTGGCCCAGCTCGATATGGACGACGCCCACGCCGAGACCGCGCTGTCCGAGCTGAACGGCATTTTCGCCCTGGCCGAACAGATGCAGGCGGTCGACACCACCGATGTTGCGCCCTTGTCGCACCCGCTGGCCGCGATCCTGGCGCTGCCGCTGCGCCTGCGCGAAGACGTGGTCACGGAAGAAAACCGCCGCGAAGCCTACCAGGCGCCGGCGCCGAAAGCCCAGGACGGCCTGTACCTGGTGCCGAAGGTCATCGAGTAACCCAGCCAGCATCCACGAACAGAACACGCATATGCACAACAAGACTATCAAAGAGCTGTCCGCGCTGCTGCACTCGAAACAAGTCTCGAGCACGGAACTGACCCGCNNACGGACCTGCCCCGCCACTACCTGTCCCGCATCGACGCGAGCGGCCACAACGCCTTCCTGCACGTCGATCCGGAACTGTCGCTGGCCCAGGCCGCCGCCGCCGACGCGCGCCTGGCGGAAGGCACCGCCGGCCCGCTGACCGGCGTCCCGATCGCCCACAAGGATATCTTCGTCACGCGCGGCTGGCGCACGACTGCCGGCTCGAAGATGCTGGCCAACTATGTCAGCCCCTTCGACGCCACCGTGGTCGAGAAATTCGGCGCGGCCGGCATGGTCACGCTGGGCAAGGTCAACCTCGACGAATTCGCGATGGGCTCGTC
>DOUW01000192.1 GCA_003520365.1 Massilia sp. | reverse complement strand
CCGGGTCAGCTGCGGCCTGCGGCACTTCCTCCACGAGCGGCGGCGGCAAGTCGGCAGCCGCCGGCGCGGGCGCCAGGGTGACGGTGATCGGCTCGGCGCTGCCGGCCAGCATGCCAGGCACGCCGAACTGGATCGACAAGATCACGGCATGCACGAGCAGCGACAGCAGCAGGCCGGCCAGCAGGCGCCGGTTGGCGACGTTGGCGACCTTGCTTGCGTGCGGCGAAGCGGAGGCGGCGTGGCTCATGCGCTGCTGACGGAATGGTTGAGCTCATAGCTTAACGTTTACTTAAGCACGCTTGCGCACGCTAGCAATCGGCCCATGCGTGGACAATACTGAAGGCAATACCGACGAAGGGAGGGGCCGATGCATCCAGGTTTCATTTTCGCGACGGGGATCGAGAACAGCAACCCGACCATCGACGGCGGCCGCACACGGATGGACGAGCTGGAAAAATGCGGTCACTACACCCACTGGTCGCTCGACTTCGACCTGGTGCAGGAACTGGGGCTGCGCGTGCTGCGCTACGGCCCGCCCCTGCACCGCACCCTTGTCGGACCCGAACGCTACGACTGGGAATTTTCCGATCTCGCCTTCACCGACCTGCGGCGCCGTAACATCGCGCCCATCGTCGACCTCTGCCACTTCGGCGTACCTGACTGGATCGGCAACTTCCAGAATCCCGATTTCCCCGAACTCTTCGCCAGCTACGCCGGCGCCTTCGCCCGGCGCTATCCCTGGGTGCAAATGTACACGCCGATCAACGAAATGTGGATCTGCGCCGTGTTCTCGACGCTCTACGGCTGGTGGAACGAACAGTTGCGCACCGACGTCGCCTTCGTCACCGCGATCAAGCATTTGGTAAAGGCCAACATCCTGGCAATGCACGAGATCCTCAAGATCCGTCCCGATGCGCTGTTCGTGCAGAGCGAATCAACCGAGTATTTCCATGCGGAGTCGCCGGACGCCATCGGTCCGGCCGAGATCAAGAATGCGCTGCGTTTCCTCGCGCTCGACCTGAACTATGGACGGCGCGTCGATTCGGAAATGTACGAATACCTGCTGGACAACGGGATGACGCGCGGGGAATACCACTTTTTTCTCCAGCACAACCTGAAGCACCATTGCATCATGGGGAACGACTATTACCAGACCAACGAACACTATGTGTCGGCCGACGGCCTGACGCGCGCCGCCGGCGAGATCTTCGGCTACGCGGTCATCACGCACCAGTACTACAACCGCTATCGGCTGCCCGTGATGCACACCGAAACGAACCTGTGCCAGGGCCCGACGGGCGACGAAGCCGTGTACTGGCTCAAGAAGGAATGGGCGAACGTGCTGCGGGTGCGTAACAATGGGGTGCCGCTGATCGGCTTTACCTGGTATTCGCTCACCGACCAGGTCGACTGGGACAGTGCGCTAAGGGAAAACAACGGCAACGTGAATGCGCTCGGGCTGTTCGACCTCGACCGCAAGATCCGGCCGGTGGGCGTCGCCTATCGCGAGCTCGTGCGTGCGTGGGAAACCGTGCTGCCGACCAAGAGCATCTGCCTGCAGGTGCCAGTGGTGATGCCGCACGAATTCGACAGCGAGCTCTCGACCATCCATCCCGAGTCGCCCGTGGGCGGCAGTCTGCTCGGCCAGTAGCGCGGCACCTCGCCAAAGAGCGCCTGACAAAGCCTCCAGGGCAAGGGGTGCGGCCACCCGAGGCATCGCCGCCGCGGCGGAAGACAGTACCGAATGTATGGCGAGACGATGCAACGCCGCCATCGAGGTTTTGTCAGGCGCTCTAGCGCTTGCGCGGCGTGAAGGTGTAGCTCTCGCCATGTGCAAGGTAGACCACACCCTCCTCCAGCCCGGCCGCCTTGACCTCGCGCGCGAAATCGGCAAGCGGCGACTTGAAGACGTCGTAGTCGTTGTAGTGAATCGGGATCGCCTTCTTCGGCCGGATGATCTGCAGCATCTCGACGCCGTCCTTGCCATCCATCGTCACCTTGAATACGCCCAGGATGCGGGTGCCGCCCAGGTGCAGCAGCGCCAGGTCAATGCCCGGGAAGCGCTGCGGAATGGCCCGGATGTCGTCGTAGACCAGGGTGTCGCCACTGATGTACATGCGGTAATCGGGCGTATCGGGATTGGCGCCGAAGTCGAGCACGCTGCCGGTCACCTTCGGCAGCAGGATCGATACGCCGGCCGCGCCGTGGCGTCCCGGCGCCGCGGTGATGCGCAGGCGCGCCTCGCCCTTGCTCACTTCCAGCCGGTCCCATTCGCTCAGCGCGAAACGCTGGGTGAAGCCCATCTTCTTGAGCGCCTCGCCTGCCTCCTTGTTGGTCACGATGGGGGTGTTGCGCGGCAGTTTTTCCTGCACCAGCTGGTCGAAGTGGTCGCCATGCATATGCGACAGGATCACGAGGTCGATCGGCGGCAGCTGGTCGAACGCGATCGCGGGATTGGTCTGGCGCTGGGACGTCAGGCCATAGCCGAGGTGCACGTGGTCGCCCTTGTGCAGGAAATTCGGGTCGGTGAGGATGGTGAAGCCCTGGTAGCGGATGATGACGGTGGCCGTGCCGATGAACTGCACCGTGCCGCTCTCGGCGCTGGCCGCCGCCGGGTCGCCGGCCGGGAGCTTGAGCGTGAAGGTATCGACGGTGTCCGCCGGCGCCTGGGCGAAGGCGGCGGTGGCAAAGGTGCAGCTCAGCGCGACGGACAAGACCGCGCTTCCCAACAGGCGACTGACAGGCATAAAGGCTCCATGGTGATCGGACCCGGCATCGGGCCCACAACGTGGCAACGCTACCATGAAGCCCTGCCGCACGGCGTCCGTTTGCAAACATACAAGACGCCGGGAATATCGCTGCCCGGCCCGAGGCTCGCCCGCCCGGCGATCCGGCGCTATACTTGACGAGTTTTGCCACTTCACCAACCCGAACGACACCGCTGCCCCGACATACATATGCCAATCACCCGCCGCCTCCTTTCCCGCGCCGTGCTGCACGCAGCACTGCTGATCGCCGCACCGCTCGCCGCCGCCGGCCCTGCCGCGCCCGCCGTCGAGG
>DOUW01000190.1 GCA_003520365.1 Massilia sp. | reverse complement strand
CTGGCCAAGGAATTCGAACTGCCGCCGCTGCCGGACGTGCCGCAGACCCCGCAGGCGGCCGAGCTCAAGGACCCGCTGTTCGACCTCGACGCCATGGACTTCGGCCAGCCTGCCGCGCCTGCCGCGCCGCAGGACGATCCGTTCGCGCTGCCGGACGTGCCGGCCATCCCGAACCCGGGCACGCCGGTGCCGCGCTTCGACATGTCGGGCTTCGACCTCGACCTGCCCGCGGGCGACCTTGGCGACCTCGAGCAGGCGGTCGAGAGTGCGCCCCAGGAGCAGGGCATCCCGAACGGGCTGACCCCGGCCCAGATGGAGATGGAGACCAAGCTCGACCTGGCGATCGCCTACCAGGAGATCGGCGACAAGGAAGGCGCACGCGAGCTGCTCGATGAAGTCATCAAGGGCGGCAGCGGCGAGCAGGCCAGCCGTGCCAGCGCCATGCGCGCAAAATTGGCTTGATGCGTAGCGTGAGGCGCATCGCACTCGGACTCCAGTACGTCGGCACCGGCTGGAATGGATATCAGAAACAGCCGACCCGCGACACCGTGCAGGACGCCCTCGAGATCGCGCTCGCGAAGTTCGCCTGCACGCCCCTGCACACGACCTGCGCCGGCCGTACCGACGCCGGCGTCCACGCGGTCGAGCAGGTGGTCCACTTCGACACCGAGCTGGACCGCTCGATGCAGAGCTGGGTGCGCGGCACCAACACCTTCCTGCCCGATTCGATCTCGGTGCGCTGGGCGGCGGAAGTCGCGCCAGACCTGGAGGGCAACCAGTTCCACGCCCGCTTCTCGGCCCGTGCGCGCACCTACCACTACGTCCTGTACAACAACCCGAATCCCTCGGCGCTGCTGGCCGGGCGCGCCGGCTGGGTGTTCCGCCCGCTCGACGTCGAGCGCATGCGCGCCGCCGCGCGCCACCTGATCGGCCTGCACGACTTCAGCTCGTTCAGGGCTTCCGGCTGCCAGGCCAACACGCCGGTGAAGGACATGCAGGAAATCTCGATCGAGCGGCGCGGCGACATCATCGTCTTCACCGTGCGCGCCAGCGCTTTCCTGCACCACATGGTGCGCAACATCGTCGGCGCCCTGGTCTATGTCGGCACCGGCCGCAACGCGCCCGACTGGATGGCCGAGGTGCTGGCCGCGCGCGACCGCGACGCCGCCGCGCCCACCTTCATGCCGGACGGCCTGTACTTCGCGAAAATCGATTACGATCCGAAGTGGGGGCTGCCGCAGGAGCTGCTCTCGCCCTTGCCCTGGCTGTAAATTGTAGGTTTATCCATGCATCGTACCCGCGTCAAAATTTGCGGCATCACCCGCGCACAGGACCTCTTCGCCGCCGTCGCTGCCGGCGCCGATGCGCTCGGCTTCGTGTTCTACCCGAAGAGCCCGCGCTACGTGAGCCTCGACACCTTTGCCGCGCTGGGCCGCGCGCTGCCGCCCTACGTCAGCTCGACCGCCCTGTTCGTCAACCCGACGCTCGACGAGGTGAGGGCGGTGGTGGAGGCGGCCCCGGTCGCGCTGCTGCAGTTCCACGGCGACGAGACGTTTGAACAGTGCGCGGCGATCGCGGACGCGGTGAAGCGTCCTTTCGTGCGGGCCTACCGCGTCAAGCCGGACACGACGCCTAATCAGCTGCTAGAATGCGAACTCGCATACCGCGCCGCCAGTCCCTGGTTTTCGAGCCTGTTGCTCGACGCTTACGTGGACGCCTACGGCGGTGCAGGAAAGGTCTTCGATTGGTCTCTTATCCCAAAAGAGCTCGCGCCTCGGGTCGTTTTGAGTGGTGGGTTGAGCGTGCAGAACGCGACTGACGCGGTGGCCAGCGTACGTCCCTACGCCGTCGACATCAGCAGTGGTGTCGAGGCGAGCAAGGGGATCAAGGACGCCCGCAAGATCGCGGACTTCATTGCCGCGGTGCGGGCAGCCGATGCCATCATCGAAAGCGAGCACGATCATGAAAGACACCAACCTGACCCGAGGAACTGAGGGCGCCGCCGCCGCATTGTTCCAGACCCCTGATTACCAACTGCCCGACGCGCGCGGCCATTTCGGTCCTTACGGCGGCAGCTTCGTCGCCGAGACCCTGTCGCACGCGCTGGCCGAGCTGAACGAGGCCTATGCCCGTTTCTCGACCGACCCCGAATTCCTCGAAGAATTCCGCTACGAGCTGGCCCACTTCGTCGGCCGCCCGTCGCCGGTGTACCACGCGAAGCGCTGGTCCGAACTGGCCGGCGGCGCGCAGATCTACTTCAAGCGCGAAGACCTGAACCACACCGGCGCCCATAAGATCAACAACGTGATCGGCCAGGCCCTGCTGGCGCGCCGCATGGGCAAGAAGCGCATCATCGCCGAGACCGGCGCCGGCCAGCACGGCGTGGCCACCGCCACCATCTGCGCCCGCTTCGGCATGGAGTGCGTGGTCTACATGGGCAGCGAGGACGTCAAGCGCCAGGCCCAGAACGTCTACCGCATGAAGCTGTTGGGCGCGACCGTGGTGCCGGTCGAGTCGGGCAGCAAGACCCTCAAGGACGCGCTCAACGAAGCGATGCGCGACTGGGTCACCAACATCGAAAACACCTTCTACATCATCGGCACGGTGGCAGGTCCGCACCCGTACCCGATGATGGTGCGCGACTTCCAGTCGGTGATCGGCGAGGAATGCCGCGTGCAGATGCCGGCCATGACCGGCCGCCAGCCCGACTACGTGCTGGCCTGCGTCGGCGGCGGCTCGAACGCGATGGGCATCTTCTACCCCTACATCGACGAGCCGGGCGTCAAGCTGGTCGGCGTCGAACCGGCGGGCGAGGGCATCGAGAGCGGCAAGCACGCGGCCTCGCTGAGCGCGGGCTTCCCCGGCGTCCTGCACGGCAACCGCACCTACCTGCTGCAGGATGCGAACGGCCAGATCATCGAGACCCATTCGGTCTCGGCCGGCCTGGACTATCCGGGCGTCGGTCCCGAGCACGCCTGGCTGAAGGACACGGCGCGCGCGCAGTACGTGTCGATTACCGATGACGAGGCGCTGGCCGCCTTCCACGACTGCTGCCGCATCGAAGGCATCATCCCGGCGCTGGAATCCTCGCACGCGATCGCCTACGCGGTGAAGCTGGCGCCGAGCCTGAAGAAGGACGAGATCATCCTGGTCAACCTGTCGGGCCGTGGCGACAAGGACATGCACACGGTGGCGCAAAGGATGGGGCTGGATTTCAGCTGATCCATCGTTGAACGCTTGACGCGATATGCAAGCGTTCAACTACGAGCTGCAGTCCACGACCGTCCCGACTACCAAGATAGAGAAAACAACCATGTCCCGCATCGAACCCACCTTCGCCGCCCTGCGCGAACAGAACAAGACCGGCCTCGTCACCTTCATCACCGCCGGCGACCCCGGCCCCGACCTCACCGTGCCGCTGATGCACGCCCTGGTCGAGGGCGGCGCCGATGTCCTGGAACTCGGCGTTCCCTTCTCCGACCCGATGGCCGAAGGCCCGGTCATCCAGCGCGCCTGCGAGCGCGCCCTCAAATTCGGCATCGGCCTGCAGGATGTCTTCGGCTTCGTGCGCGAATTCCGCAAGACGAACGCCACGACGCCGGTGGTCCTGATGGGCTACGCCAACCCGATCGAGCGCATCGGTCCCGAGGAATTCATCCGCTGCGCGAAGGAAGCCGGCGCGGACGGCGCCATCGTCGTCGACTACCCGCCGGAAGAGTGCGAGGCCTTTGCCGAGGCCATGCGCGCCAACGACCTCGACCTGATCTTCCTGCTGGCGCCGACCTCCACCACGCAACGCATCCAGCAGGTGGCGCGCTACGGCAGCGGCTTCAGCTACTACGTCTCGCTCAAGGGCGTGACCGGCGCCGGCAGCATCGATACCGAGGACGTGGCGCGCCGCGTCGCCGCCATCCGCGAACACGTGCGCCTGCCGATCGGCGTCGGCTTCGGCATCCGCGACGGCCAGACGGCGAAGGCGGTGGCATCGGTGGCCGACGCGGTCGTCATCGGCAGCCGCATCATCCAGGAGATCGAGAACGCCGGCGCCGCAGCCGCCGTGCCGGCGGTACGCGATTTCGTCGGCAGCATCCGTGCGGCGCTGGATGGGGCTTAAACGCGATCCTTTTGAGCGAATTTGCTGAGGTCGATCAAGCGAGAGTACGCAGCCGGCGCGGCATGCCGCTCCCCTGACCGGGCTATATTGGTTTCCCCGCTTCAATATTGCTCGGAGTCACCAAGATGACAAAGCAAATCCAACGTGTTTCGTTAGTACAAAACGCTAAGACGATGTCGGTGCTGTATCTCGTGCTATCCGCGCCCATGGTCGCCATTCTGCTTGCCGTGGCGTCCGTGACCGGCCAGGCAGGCATGTCTGTCGCCGCCATGATCGCGTTCCCGCTGTTGTACGCCGCTTCAGGCTTCGTGTTCACGCTGATCGGCGCATGGATCTACAACCTCGTGGCGTCGATGGTGGGCGGATTCGAGTTCACCACCAAGGAAGTCAGCATCAAGTAGATCTCGCCCGCGTTGCAATCAGGCCGGCCGTGCGGTAACGCGCTGCCGGCTTTTTGTTTGCCAGGCTAGGCCTGCAAGGTTCTAGCCTTGGTACCCACAATTTTCCTTGTCTTGTTGCTATCGAGTACGGTACATTAACCAAACTCAATGTTTGTACGGACGAGGCATTCCATGAAGAAGCAAGTAGTCAGTGTATCCATTCTGCAAAACGCCAAGGTGATGGCAGCGCTGTATCTGGTCATTTCGATCCCGCTCACCCTGTTCATGACCATTCCCGCGCTGCTGACGCAGGGCGTCGGGGTGTCGCTGATGGCAGCGGTGCTGATGCCCTTGCTCTACACCCTGTTCGGCTTCGTGTTCACCCTCTTTGGCGCATGGGTGTATAACCTCATTGCGGCGCGCATCGGCGGTTTCGAGTTCACCACGGCCGAGGCGGGCAGGAACTTCGCCAAGGACTAATTGTCGGAATTTCAAGCGGTCGACAAGCCCGGCGCTAGCGGCTACACTACGCGCCACCCCAAGAATTGCCGCAAAGGAGAGAACATGAGTTGGTTGGAAAAACTGCTGCCCCCCCGAATCCAGCGCTCCGATGCTGCCAACCGCAAGACCATGCCGGAAGGCCTGTGGGTCAAGTGCCCGTCGTGCGAAGCGGTCCTGTACCGCGCCGACCTCGAGTCGAACCTGCACGTGTGCCCGAAGTGCGACCACCACATGCGCATCCGCGCCCGCGAGCGCCTCGACGCGCTGCTCGACGCGGAAGGCCGCTACGAGATCGGCCAGGAAACCCTGCCGGTCGACACCCTCAAGTTTAAAGACAGCAAGAAATACCCGGACCGCCTGAAGGCCGCGATGGATGCCACCGGCGAAACCGACGCGCTGATCGTGCAGGGCGGCTCGATCATGAGCCTGCCGGTCGTCGTCGCCTGCTTCGAATTCGAATTCATGGGCGGCTCGATGGGCTCGGTCGTCGGCGAGCGCTTCGCGCGCGGCGCCCAGATCGCGCTCGAGCAGAAGGTGCCCTTCATCTGCATCACCGCCACCGGCGGCGCGCGCATGCAGGAAGGCCTGCTGTCGCTGATGCAGATGGCCAAGACCACCGCCATGCTGACCAAGCTGTCCGAGAAGAAACTGCCCTTCATTAGCGTGCTGACCGACCCGACCATGGGCGGCGTCTCTGCCTCGTTCGCCTTCATGGGCGACGTCGTGATCGCCGAGCCGAAGGCCCTGATCGGTTTCGCCGGCCCGCGCGTCATCGAGAACACCGTGCGCGAGAAACTGCCGGAAGGCTTCCAGCGCGCCGAGTTCCTGGTACAGAAGGGCGCCGTCGACATGATCGTCGACCGCCGCAAGATGCGCGAGGAAATCGCCCGCCTGCTGGCCCTGCTGCAAAATCAGCCGGCCGAAAGCATCGCCTAAGTCCTTGTAGAATTACGAAACGGCCGGCCTCCGCCTTGCGGACTGCCGGCCGTTTTTTTCTCCGTTTGAGTTTCATCCTTACCACGATCCCATGCAAAACCTCCCCACCACCTTGCCCGACTGGCTGGCGCTGATCGAGTCGCGCCACGCCGAAACCCACATCGACATGGGCCTGGAACGCGTGCGCGCCGTCAAGGAACGCATGGGCCTGGCTTTCGAATGCCCGGTCATCATGGTCGCCGGTACCAACGGCAAGGGCTCGACCTGCGCGATGCTCGAATCGGTCCTGTTGCACGCCGGCTACCGCGTCGGCCTGTACATCAAGCCGCACTTCCTCGACTTCAACGAGCGCGCCCGCATCAACGGCGAGATGGCGAGCGACGCCATGCTGGTGGACGCCTTTAATGTCGTCGAGGCGCAACGCGGCGACATTTCGTTGACCTATTTCGAGTTCACCACGCTGGCCATCATGCACCTGATCTCGAAGGCCGGCGTCGACGTCGCGATCCTCGAGGTGGGCCTGGGCGGGCGCCTGGACGCGGTCAACGTGGTCGACGCCGATGTCGCCATCGTCACCAGCATCGACATCGACCATGCCGACTACCTGGGCGACACGCGCGAAGCGATCGGCTTCGAGAAGGCCGGCATCTTCCGTCCGGGCAAGGCCGCGATCTGCAGCGACCCGATGCCGCCCAGCACGCTGATCAAGCATGCCGAGGACATCGGCGCCGACCTCTGGCTGATCGGCCGCGATTTCAATTACCAGGGCGACCAGCAGCAGTGGAGCTATGGCGGACGCAGCCAGCGCCGCAATGCGCTGGCCTATCCGGCCTTGCGCGGCGCGAACCAGCTGCTGAACGCCTCGGCCGCGCTGGCGGCGCTGGAAGTGCTGCGCCTGCAACTGCCGGCCGGCGCCCAGGAAGTGCGCACCGGCCTGGCCCTGGTCGAGCTGCCGGGACGCTTCCAGGTGCTGGCGGGGCGTCCGACCACCGTGCTCGACGTCGCGCACAATCCGCATGCGGCGGCCACGCTGGCCCAGAACCTGGGCAACATGGGCTTCCACCGCTACACCTACGCCGTGTTCGGCATCATGGCCGACAAGGACATCGAGGGCGTGATCGCGCCGATGGCGCAGTACGTCGACCACTGGTGCGTGGCCGACCTGCCGTCCCCGCGCTCGGCCAAGGGCGAGGATCTGGCGTGCCAGCTGGCCGCGCTGCGCCCGGCGGGTGCGAAAGAGGGCGACTTTTCGGTTACAAACTTTGCCGATCCGGCCGCCGCCTTCGCAAATGCCGTCAGCCGTGCCGGGGAGAATGATAGAATTGTGGTCTTTGGCTCGTTCTATACCGTCGCCGGCGTGATGGCGGCCCGAAAAAACTCTCTTCACTGATTAAAGACGCATGGGCTTGTTCTCGATCTTTAGTAAAAACAAGCAAGAAAGCAGCGCCCAGGACAGTGGCCGTTTTTCCCGCGATGACGACAATCTCGCCGAACGCGCCCGCGCCAAGCGTGCCGCCTACGCGGGAGAGGCCGCGGCCGCTTCGCGCCGCAGCCGCAGCGGCGGCGAT
>DOUW01000191.1:1899-6280 GCA_003520365.1 Massilia sp. | reverse complement strand
CGCCGCGAACCAGGCGCGCGCCTGCTCGGCATCGCGGTGGATGGCCGCGGTCAGGGTGTCGAGGTCGACGTATTTTTCCTCGTCGCGCAGCTTCTGCAGGAATTCGACGCGCACCAGCTTGCCGTAGCAGGGCTGGGCGTAGTCGAAGATGTGCACTTCGAGCAGCATGCGGCCGGCGTCCTCGACGGTCGGGCGCACGCCCAGGCTGGCGACCGCCGGCAGCGGGCCGTCGGCCAGGCCATGCACCTGGACCACGAAGATGCCCTGCAGGGCGGGACGGTGCATGACGCGCAGGTTCAGCGTCGGAAAGCCCAGCGTGCGGCCGAGCTTCTGGCCATGGATCACGTGGCCGGAGATGGAATACGGGTGGCCGAGCAGGGCGCCGGTGGCGTCGAGGTCGCCGGCGGCCAGGGTAGCGCGCACGGCCGAGGAGGAAATCCGCTGTTCGCCTTCGAGCACGGTGGGCAGGGTTTCGACGTGGAAGCCGTGGCGCTTGCCCGCTTCGACCAGCATGGCGACGTTGCCGGCGCGCCGGGCGCCATAGCAGAAGTCCTCGCCCACCATCAGCCATTTCACGTGCAGGCCCTCGACCAGCACGCGCTCGGTGAATTCTTCCGGCGACATCGCCGCGAAATGCTCGTTGAAGTGTTCGACGATGACGCGGTCGATGCCGCCGTTTTCCAGTGCCTCGAGCTTGTCGCGCAGGTTGGCGATGCGTGCCGGGGCGCGGCTGAGATCCCCGCTGCGGCGCGCAAAATATTCGCGCGGATGGGGCTCGAAGGTCATCACGGCCGCTTCCAGCCCGAGGCTGTCGGCTGCCGCCCGCACGCGCGCAAGCAATGTCTGGTGGCCGCGGTGGACACCGTCGAAGTTGCCGATCGTGAGGGCGCAAGGGGCACGCGCCTGGTCGTTGGGAAGTCCGCGAAATACCTTCATTGGTTCAGAGTGCCGCTGGGTGGCTGCACGTCAATCCAGGGTGAAATACCTGATTATACGGTAAAGGCTTGTTGCACAGCGGAAGAGCAGGGCAGGGTTGGCGGGGAGGAGGGCGTTGGCCAAAAAAAACGCCGCCCGGAAGGGGCGGCGTTTTCAGGCGCGGGAACGCGGGAATCAGGCCAGTGGCTTGTTGATGGCCATGATCCAGTAGCGGGCCAGGTCGGCGGTGCCTTCCTTGCCGCTCACGGTACGCAGCGTGCTGATCGCCTGCTGCTTCTTGCCGGCCACGGCATAGGCTTCGCCCAGGCGCAGCTTGGCTTCGTCGGCATAGCGCAGGCCGCCCGCCTTGATCGCGGCTTCCATCATCTTCAGGCCCTTGTCGGCCTGGCCGGACTGCACCAGGCTGTAACCCAGGGCGACCAGGCTGTCGTTGTCCTTGGCGGCCGTGTACTCGGCTTCCAGGGCGGCAAAGCCCTTGTTCTGGTCGGCCAGGTTCTTCTCGGCCAGGTCCTTCAGGCGCTTGTGGCGTTCGGCATCCGGGCCGGTGCCCAGGGCGCCGCTCTTGTAGCCCTTGTCGATGACCTTCAGGGCTTCGGCCGGGGCCTTCGCCTGCAGGACGAGCTGGGCCATTTCCATGAACTCGCTCGGCTTCTTCATCAGGTTGTTCGCCAGCTTCAGGCGGTAGACGTCCACCGCCAGGCGGCCGGAGAAGCCCGGTTTGCCCTGGACGCGGTTCAGCAGGTCATTCCAGTACTGGGCCTTCGGGTAGTTGGCTGCCAGTTTCTCGATGGTGTTGACGTAGCCGACCTTGTCGTTCTTCTTGAGCTGGATGTTGGCCAGCATGCCGAGCATGTCTTCGTTCATGCGGCCCGATTTCTCGGCGGCGCGCAGCTCGGTTTCCAGGGCAGCGATGTTGCCCTGCTTGTAATAGTTCTGCAGCAAATAGGCGCGCAGTTTCGGATCGTCGCGGTCCTTGAGCTGGCGCTGGATGGCTTCGTTCGCCTTGTTCAGGTCGCCCGCGCGCATGTAGATGCCGATCAAGCCTTCCGAGAACTGGCTGCGCTCGCTGGCCGACAGCTTGCCCGAAGCGATCAGGGCTTCGAAGGCCTTGGCGGCGGTATCGTAGTCACCGGCCGACGATGCTGCCGAGGCGCGCACGCGCTCGATCAGGAAGCTTTCGTTGGCGGTCTTGTTGGCGACCTTGTCCGCTTCGCGCAGTTTTGCCAGGGCATCCTTGTGCTTGCCCTGTTTCATCAACGCCTGGGCTGCCTGCAGCGGCTTGCCGATCTCGGCGCGCACGGCTTCCGCCGCGTGGGCAGGGGCCAGGCCAATGACAGGGGTGGCTGCGGTGAAGCCGAGGGCGGCCAGTGCGAGGCCGAGGTGTGCGAGACGGAATTTGCTCATGTGTCGAAAATCCTCTTTGAAAATGGACACGGCAGGGAAACCCTGCCGTGTTGGTCAAACCTGGTGCGGTTACTGGAACTGCTCGTTACCGACCATGCCGATCTTGGTGACGCCGAGACGCTGGGCGGTAGCCATGACACCGGCAACAACCTTGTACTCGACCAGCTTGTTCGGACGCAGATGCACTTCCGGCTGGTTGGGCTGGGCTGCCACTTCATTCATCTTGGCTTCCAGGGTCGCACGATCCTGGACTACCTGGCCGTCCCAGAGAACGGTGCCGTCGAAGTCCACGTCGATCGTCACAACCCGGGGTTCTTCCGTCTGCGGCGGCGGGGTGCCAACCGGCATGTTCAGATTGACCGAGTGGTTTTGCTTCGGAATCGTGATGATCAGCATAATGATCAGAACGAGCAGGACGTCGATCAGCGGCGTCATGTTCATTTCCATCATCGGTTCCGGATCAGCTCCTTTGGCGGAGCCTGAACCTACGTTCATACCCATGGTGTTTCCTTTTCAAATGTTGGGGTCGCGGTCGCAAACCGGGCCGAAGCCCGGTTTGCGGGGAAGCTTTATCAGCCGCCCTTATCAGGTGGTTCGATGACGAAACCGACCTTCTGTACCCCAGCACGTTGTGCCGTGTAGATCACCCGACCGATCGATTCGTAGCGCGTTTCTTGGTCGCCACGAACTTTCACTGCAGGCTGCGGCACCTTCACCGACTGCTCCGCGAGGAACTTGAACAGCTCGTCCGTATTCGCGATGCGGGTCTGGTTCCAGTACATCTCGCCGTCTTTGTTGACGGTGATGTTGATGTCTTCCGGCGCAGTCTTGGTGACCTGGTTCGTTTCTGCCGGCAGATTCACCTTTTGCAGCTGCAGGACCACCGGGCTGGTGATCAGGAAGATGATCAGAAGAACCAACATGATGTCGACGAGCGGCGTCGTGTTGATTTCTGACATCACGGCATCATCATCTCCGGAATCGGAGCCGACACTCATTCCCATAATTTATCCAATCTAGTCTTTGTGAAGACAGCCTGAATTAGCCGATCTTCTTGGCCGACGAAGCAGCGCGAGCGGCTTCCGAGGTCGACATGGCGCCCGATACCAGGACCGAGTGCACGTCGGCGCTGAACGAACGGATGTCTTCCATTGCGGTCTTGTTACGACGGACCAGCCAGTTGTAGCCCAGAACGGCCGGAACTGCAACGAACAGACCGAAGGCGGTCATGATCAGTGCTTCACCCACCGGACCTGCAACCTTGTCGATCGAAGCGTTACCCGACATACCGATGTTGGTCAGTGCGTTGTAGATGCCCCAGACGGTACCGAACAGACCGATGAACGGCGAGGTCGAACCAACGGTTGCCAGGAACGACAGGCCATCTTGCAGGCGCGACTGGACGCGGTCCACGGCGCGCTGGATCTGCATGGTCACCCAGGTCGACAGGTCGATCTGCTCGAGCAGGGCGCCGTCGTGGTGCTGGGTTGCCTTGGTGCCGGTTTCAGCGATGAAGCGGAACGGCGAACCTTCTTTCAGCTGGGCCGAGCCGGCTGCGATCGAGTTGGCTTTCCAGAACTTCTGCGAAGTTTCCTTCGACTGGCGCATGATCTTCGACTGGTCGATCAGCTTGGTGATGATGATGTACCACGAACCCATCGACATCAGCGACAGGATGATGATGGTGCCCTTGTTGACGAAGTCGCCTTCTTCCCACATGGCCTGGA
Source organism: Massilia sp. (assembly GCA_003520365.1). GTDB lineage: Bacteria > Pseudomonadota > Gammaproteobacteria > Burkholderiales > Burkholderiaceae_D > Telluria > Telluria haematophila. The sequence goes on along the minus strand of DOUW01000191.1, from coordinate 2,213 downwards.
AGCCGTACGGGTTGTGGACTTCTTCCTTGTCGCCAGCGGCGGCGGCCGGAGCGGCGTCGCCTGCCGGAGCAGCGGCTGCGTCAGCTGCCGGAGCGGCTGCTGCGTCGGCCGGAGCGGTTGCCGCCGGAGCTTCTGCGCCTGCTGCCGGAGCGTCGGCGAAGGCCGGTGCCGACACCAGGGCCGATGCCGCCGTAACCGAGAACAGGACAGCCGCCAGAACAGCGGACAAACGGGTATTCTTAAACATGCTTCCTCCAGAAATATAAAATAGACAGTTCGCTGATCTAAACGACAACGAAAATCATAATGTGAGT
>DOUW01000191.1:0-1776 GCA_003520365.1 Massilia sp. | reverse complement strand
CCCTGTCCAGATCACGCGAACCACTCGACTTCGTGATCTTGGAGTCGATTGCGCGGCCGTCGACGCCGATCAGGAACGAAAGCGTGGTCGTACCTTCTTCTTCGTTACGTGCTGCCGATTTCGGATATTCCGGTTTGGCGCAGCTGCTGAAGTCCGCGACTGCCGGGGTGCTGACCGGGCCTGCTGCCGGTGCCGGTGGTGCCGGCGGGGCAGGTGGAGCCGGAGGCGCCAGGCTCGTCGTCGGCGGCGGCGTGTTCGTCGCGGCTGCAATCGTGTTCTGCGGCGGCGGCGGTTGCTGTACCTGTACCTCGACCGGCGGGATGAACGGCGGCGGCGGTGCCTTCATTTCCGGCGGCGGCGGCGGCGGCGGGGTTTCCGGTGGTGGCGGCGGCTTCACCTCCTCGATCAGCTTGGTTTCCACTGCTTCCTGTACCTTCGTGATCACCTTCGTACCGAGACCATTGATGATCCCCCAGGCGACCAGGACGTGCAACAGGACCACAATGGTGATACCAGTGAGATTCTTCCCCGGTTCCTTCTCATGTGAAAAATTCATGCCTGCTTTCTCCAATACCAACTCTTTTTGTTGCTACTAAACCCACAAAACACGACGAAAAGACAAGGCCGCATCCGGGACATCGGCGAATTATACCTACGAATTCTTTTTTGCACAGGTATTTTTAGGGCCATCAAACGCTCGTAACTGCCTGTAAATCCAAGCAATACAGCTCATCCGAATGCACTCCTGTTGTGCAAAAAAGCGCACCTAAAAGCGAGTAAAAATTACAAGATTGCAGCTAAGTACTTGCCCTACTGTAGAACATCTGGAAAGACCCACGCGTTTACCAAATTTTGCACGCCGAATTTGCCACTTGGCAAATATCATATAGTGCAATGCTGAGCTTTTCGCAAACTATAGCCAGTTTCGGGGAATGGAGGCGTGCGGTAGATAACACAGCGGGAGGGGACAAGGGGCATGCGTATGAGCCCGGGTGATAGGAAGACGATTTCTTGATATGGCTCAGTGAAGAGCTTGCTTACGGACACGTCTAGACAGCATTTCGTGCCCGTAAGCAATTTACCGGCTGCGCTTATTAACGATTGCGCTTTTCGCGCCGGCATTCCAGGAAGCTGACCACGTGGCCGCTCGTATCCATGGTCTCAAGACGTACGTCGAAGCCCCACAGGCGGGCGACGTGCTTGAGCACTTCCTGCGCCTGGCCATTGAGCGGGCGGCGCTGGAACTGGGTATGGCGCAGGGTCAGGGCGCGGTCGTCGCGCGTATTGACCTGCCAGACCTGGATGTTGGGTTCGCGGTTGCCGATATTGTATTGCTCGGCAAGCTGCTGGCGCACGTAACGGTAGCCGGCCTCGTCGTGGATCGCGGAAATCGTCAGCTTGTCGCTGCGGTCGTCGTCGAGTACGGCGAAGAAGTGGAAGTCGCGGATCAGCTTGGGCGACAGGTACTGGGCGATGAAGCTTTCGTCCTTGAAGTTGCGCATTGCGAAGTCTAGCGTCTTGATCCAGTCACTGCCGGCAATGTCGGGGAACCAGGCGCGGTCTTCCTCGGTCGGGTTCTCGCAGATGCGGCGGATGTCGCTCATCATCGCGAATCCGAGGGCATACGGATTGATGCCGGAGTAATAAGGGCTGGTCGCCGCCGGCTGGAACACGACGTTGGTATGGCTTTGCAGGAACTCGAGCATGAAGCCGTCGCCGACGATCCCCTCTTTATATAGTTGCTGCAGGATCGTGTAGTGCCAGAAGGTGGCCCAG
>DOUW01000188.1 GCA_003520365.1 Massilia sp. | reverse complement strand
GACCGGCACGTAGCGGTCGATGAAGGGGACCAGGGCGCGGCGCAGGAAGTTGTGCTTCGGGTTCAGGCCCTGCGGGTCGCTGGCGTCGCGCCCGTGCTCGGCGTGCACGCGCACCGGCACGCCGGCCAGCCAGGCCGGCGCCGCGTACTCCGCGCAGGCGAAGTTATAGGTGTGCAGCACGGCCGGGCGCAACTGGCGCAACAGCTTGAACAGTTTCAAGTGGATGCCCAGGCCCAGGCCCGGCTGCTTGTCCAGCGCATACAGGTCGACGCCGGGACGCGTGATCTTGTCGGCGAAGGCCGTGTAGCCGGTCAGGCAGACGACCGCGTGGCGGTAGCGCTCGGGCGGCATGTGGTTGATGCAGTCGACCAGCAGCGTTTCCAGCCCGCCGAAGTCGAGCCGGTAGATCAGGTGCACGACCAGCGGAATGTCCGCCGGCCGGTTCTTCGTTACTGCCATCTTACTTACCCCGTGCCGCCTCGAGCGTTGCTTCCAGCGGCGCCAGGTTGGCGCCGAGGAAGGCGCGCAACGCGGCGCGCGCCGATTCCGGATGTTCGCCGACCGGGGTGGCCACCATCAGGGCCGCGCCGTCGTCGCCGTGCATCATCAGCTTGGCCTGGGCCTGCCACAGCTTGCCGATGTAGTCGTTGGCGGTGAAGCGGCCGTCGACCCAGTTCCAGTGCCAGACCAGGAAGTTGCCCTGCGCACCGCGGACGCGGGTTTCGCGCAGCGCCAGTTCGCGCCCGCCGATGGTTTCGACGCGCTTGCTCGATGCCACGTGCTGGAAGCCTTCCTTGCGGTTGTCGACGCGGTTCACGGAGCTGATCAGGCGCTTGTCCGGGCCCTGGTTGCGGTAGTACAGCACGTTCAGGCTGACCGGCGCGCCGGCCGCCGTGTAAGCGCCCTTCAGGGTGGCGTCCGGGGCCAGGTAGTCCGGGCTCCAGGTCGGCATGCCGGTCGATGTCGATGCCAGGCGTGCGCCGTCGAGTGCCACCGGCGCCGGGTTGTGGGCGGCCTTGTCGCTGATGACCGCCAGTGCCGGCCACATGGCGCAGACCAGCACGGCGGCGATGGCGGCGCCCAGCACCGGACGGGCCGGTGCCGGTGCACTCGTGGCCTTGGCGGCGGCAGACGTCGTGACGGGATCGTCTTCCCGCCAGTAGCTGCCGATCCAGAACATGACGAACATGACCAGGCCGAAGAACAGCCAGCCGTAGATCAGGTGGTCGACGCCGGTGGCCAGCGCCATGTCGCTGGTGTGGCCGATCATCACGATCATGTAGGCGCGCAGGCCGTTGGCGATGATCGGCACCACGATCGACAGGCCGATGAACAGGGCGCGGCGCCAGTTCGAGCGGTAGCTCAGGTAGGCGTACAGGCAGCCCAGGGTGATCGAGGAAATCAGGTAGCGCACGCCGCTGCAGGCTTCGACCACCGACCAGTTCCCGGTCGGCAGCTCGAACATGGTGCCGTTGCGCAGCACCGGGATGCCGGTCGCGCGCACCGCGGCGACCGTGAAGTCGGCGGTGAAGTTGATCAGGGGCTGGACGAAGACTTCGCCGAAGGGCACGGCGAACAGCAGGAACAGCAGCGGGAAGGTCAATGCACCGGCCAGCCGGCGGCCCAGCAGGGCCAGGGCCATGACCGGGAACATCGCCACGAAGGCGTACTGCATCACGACCCCGACCTCGCCGGCGCGCGCGACCAGCCAGCCGGCGCCGCACAGGGCCAGCAGCACCAGGGCCGGCCACCAGGGCGCGACCGGGATCTGCTTGAAGACTTCGCGCCGGCGCCAGATCAGCCACAGGCTGATCGGCGCGATCGCGTAACCGTGGGCGAAGGTCTCGGAGCTGTTCCACACCGAGACGATCGAGGCGGCGGTGCTCCAGTACAGCAGCAGCGGCGCCAGCAGGGCCGCGACGATGATGGCGACGGTCGGAACCGACATGCGCTCGCGCGCAGCGCCAGACAGCGCCTGGGTATCGTTCATCAGCATTCGAACCTCGTTTCGATGGTGGACAGGTGCGCCGGCCAGCTGTAGCGGCGCTCGACGCTGGCGCGCGCGGCACGGCCCATGGCCGGGTGGGGCGACCGCAAGAGGCCAATCACGCTGTCGGCATAGTCGTCGGGCGCGTCGGCCACCAGCAGTTCGCGGCCCTCGATCGCCTCGATGCCTTCGAAGGCCTGGGGCGAAGCGACCACGCATCTGGCCATCGCCATCGCTTCCAGCACCTTGTTCTGGATGCCGCGCGCGATGCGCAGCGGCGCCACCGCGGCCTTGCAGTGCGCGAGGTAGGGCCGCACGTCGGGCACGGTGCCGGTGACGACGATGGCATCGCCGGCCAGCGCCTGCACTTCCGGCGACGGGCGGGCGCCGACGATGTAGAAGCGCGCCTGCGGCACCGCTTCCAGCACGCGCGGCAGCACGTTGGCGGCGAACCATTTGACGGCGTCGACGTTCGGCCAGTAGTCCATGGCGCCGGTGAACACCAGGGCCTGCTCGCCTTCCTCGAAGGGATTGTCGTAGGCGCGGTCCGGGCTGAAGTAGTCGGTGTCGACGCCGTTGTTGAAGAAGCCGATCTTGGCGCGGCTTTCCGGCGCCAGGGTGCGGAACAGTTCGGCCTCGGGATCGGACACGAACAGCGAGGCGTCGAACTGGTCGGCCACGCGGCGTTCGTAGTCGAGCAGGTGGCGCGCCTCGTGGCGGTAGACCCAGCTCATCGGCCACTTCTTCTTCTCGGCGTACTGGCGCCATTTATCGGAGTCGACGTCGCAGAAGTCGATCACGCGGCGCGCCGCCGGATAGTCTTCGGCGTACTGCGCCATGACCGAGGAGAACATCATGATGCGGGCGATGCCGTGCTCGCGCATGGTCTTCGCGATCCACGCCTTCATGCCGGCGTCGCGGTAGTAGCCCAGCGAGAGCGACTTGCCGCTGGCCAGCGCCCGGGCACTGCGGATCTTGCCCTGGGTCGGGTTCAGGCGCACGAAATGGCTGCTGGCGCAGAGCGTCTCCACGGTCGGCACGTACTGCCAGTCGTCCTCGTCGTCGACGAACGTCGCCAGGTGCACCCGGTACTTGCCCGCCAGATGCTTCAGCAGGTGGTACGAGCGGATCTTGTCGCCCTTGTTCGGCGGGTAGGGGATGCGGTGCACCAGCAGCAGCAGGTCCGGCTTGGCTGCCTCGGCGCTTGCTGCGGCCTTCTTTTGCAGGACGCCCTCGATGATCGAATTCATGGGCGTTCCAGGAAAATGCGGTCCATGCGGTCCCACGCGAAATCGCGGGCCAGGGCGGCGATGCGCCCTTCCATGCGGTCGATGTTGATGTAGTGGCGGAAGCGCGCCTTGGCGCCGAGTCCTTCCGGACGCGGCTGGCCGGGATCGACTTCCCAGGGGTGGAAGTAGAACAGCGCCGGTTCCTGGTCCTGCTCGTTGACGCGCTTGACCATCCAGCGCGACAGCGCGTAGGGCAACAGGCGGAAGTAGCCGCCGCCGCCGGCAGGCAGCTTCTTCGAACCCAGCTGCACGGTGGTGATCGGCACTTCCAGCAGGCCGTCCGGCCCGTTCGGGTAGAAGGCGAAGCGCGGCGCGTCCGGCATGCCGTAGTGGTCGTGGCGGATCGGGTAGATGCTCGAGCTGTAGCGGTAGCCGGCTTCGGTCAGCGCTTCCAGCGCCCACAGGTTGCCGTGGCCGATCGAGAAGCTCGGCGCGCGGTAGCCGATCACTTCCTGGCCGCCGATGTCCTCGAGGATCGCTTTCGCCGAGCGGATGTCGTTGTCGAATTCGGCGCGGCTCTGGTCCGAGGCGCGCAGGTGGCCGTAGCCGTGGCTGGCCAGTTCGTGGCCGGCGGCGACGATGCGGCGCACCATCGCCGGGTAGCGTTCGGCGATCCAGCCCAGCGTGAAGAAGGTGCCTTTCACGCCGTGGCGTTCGAACAGCGCCAGGATGCGCTCGATGTTGGCTTCGACGCGGCATTCGCGGTTCGGCCAGCTGTCGCGGCTGATGTAGGGAGCAAAGGCCGAGACCTGGAAGTAATCCTCGACGTCGCAGGTCATGGCGTTACGGATGCGCTCGCCCGGCTGGCGCTGCGGCCGGGCTGCGGGAGTTTGCATTCTCATTCCTGGGTATCCACGTGTTGGGCCGCCTGCGTCCCTTGCGGGGTGGCGACGATTTTCTTCAGGATCGACAGTACGGAGACGATCGACTTCTCGAGGCGCATCATGCGCTCGTCGAGGACCTCGGCGCTGGCGCGGCGTTCGGGCAGGTGGCCGTCCGCATAAAGATCGCCTTCGGCGCCGCCCGCTTGCGCGCCCGGCGCCTGCGGCGTGCCGACCGCGGTCGGCAGCTGGAATTCCTCGCTGATGTCGCTGATGACGGTCTTGATGTGCTCTTCGTTGAATGCGTGCAGTTCTTCCAGGTAGCCCATCAGCAGCACGCGGTCGAGCAGGGTGTTGGTCTTGCGCGGGATGCCGCCGGTGTGGGCGAAGATCGCCGCGTGGGCGCCGTCGTCGAAGGCCGGGTCGCCGTTCCAGCCGACCGTGTGCAGGCGGTGCTCGATGTAGGCGCGGGTCTCGTCGGCGTCCATCGGGCCCAGGTGGTAGCTGGCGATCACGCGCTGGCGCAGCTGCTGCATGGTCGGGCTGTGCAGGGTGGTGCGGAACTCCGGCTGGCCGAGCAGGAAGGTCTGCAGCAGCGACTTGTCGTCGGTCTGGAAGTTCGACAGCATGCGCAGTTCCTCGACCGTCTGGGCCTTCAGGTTCTGGGCTTCGTCGATGACGAGCAGGGCGCGCTTGCCCTGGCGGTCGACGGCGCGCAGGAACTGCTCGAGGCGGGTCAAGAGGTCGGTCTTGCTGGCGCCTTCGTACGGCAGGCCGAAGGCCGATACCACCATGCGCAGGGTGTCGTCCGGATCGAGGTGGGTGTTGACGATGTGGGCGGCGACGATCTGGTCGGCGGGCAGCTTGTTGAACAGGTTGCGCACCAGCGTGGTCTTGCCGGCGCCGACCTCGCCGGTGATGACGATGAAGCCTTCACCCTGCGACAGGCCGTATTCCAGGTAGGCCATGGCCCGCTTGTGCCCCTTGCTGCCGAAGAAAAAGTGGGGATCGGGGCGCAGCTGGAAGGGCTTGGCCGAGAGTCCGTAATAGCTTTCGTACATCGTGTCACTCCGTGTTTAGAGCTGCACCGTCAGGGTAGCGGCGACGGCGTTCTCGGTGTAGTCGCGGCGCGTGACGTCGCTGTCGCCGACGATGCGGCGCAGTTCGACGTTGCCGCGTACCGAGCGGCCGAAGCGGTGCGTCAGCCCCAGGCGCAGCGAGTTCTGCTTGCTTTCGAGGTCGGTGTCGAGCGAGCGCGCACGCGTCGCCGACAGCGATGCCAGCGCGCTCGAACGGGCGCTCAGGCGATAGTTGTAGGCCGCCGTCACGCCGTACTGGCGCACGCTGTCGTTCAGCGCGCGCAGCTGGCTGCCGAGCAGGCCGCTGTCGCTTTCCGCCGACGACAGCGCGGTGCGCTCGCTGGCGTAGGCCGACAGCACGGCGCTGCTGTGGCGCCAGTTGAAGGCGCTCGATGCCTGCAGCAGCTTCTGGCGCATGTAGCGGTTGGTCAGGTAGTTGATGCTGTCGGCCAGCGTCGGCGGCAGGCCGGCGGCAAGGATGTAGCCGTTGACCGCCTGGCGCCGCAGCACCGGGTCCGGAATGCTGGCGCTGAACAGCGAGTCGAGCATCGACGCGGTGTCGATCGCGGCCGGCAGCGTGAACTGCGAGCGGCTGGTGGTGACGGCGTCCGAATAGCCCAGCTTCCAGACGCTGTGGCGGCTGCGGTGCAGCGCCGCCAGCGAGCCGGTATTGCCGAGGTAGTGGCGGCCGACCGACATCTGCAGGCTGGTGCGCGGCGAAGGCGTCCAGGCGAAGCCGCCCGACCAGCTCGCGCCCGAGGTGCGTCCGCCCAGTGCCTGGTAGTCGTACTTGTCGTAGCCGGCGCTGGCGGTCAGGGCCAGGGTCGGGCCGAGGCGGTAGTTCAGGCCGGCCAGGGCGTTCTGCGACGAGGTGTCGCCGAAGCGCTCGTTGTCGACGTCCTGGCGCGCCAGGCGCAGGTTCCAGCCGACGTTGCGAAAGCCCGGGCCGCTGACCACATCGAGCGAGACGCCGTCGGCGGTGCTGTCGCCGAAGGTGCTGCTGACGCTGGAGTCGACGCTGTCGTGGGTGTAGCGCAGGATGCCGCTGGCGAAGTTGCCGAAGCGGTGCGTCAGGTAGGGGCTGATGCGCCAGGTCTTGACGTCGGTCTGGTTCTCGTCGCTGTAGCGGTTGCCGTTGGCGTCCTCGACCAGCGGGCCGAATGCCGTGATGCTGCGCGCGCTGGACTCGGCGCTGGCCTCCACGTAGAACAGCTGGTCGACCACGTTGATGCGGCCGCTCGCGTCGTACTGGTGCTGGCTGCTGCGCACGCCCGGCACGTTGCCTTCGCTGTAGTCGAAATAGTACAGGCGCGCCTTGGCGGCGAAATCCACGCGCGCGCTTTTCGCCAGCACGTCCAGGCCCGGCACCGCCTCGGTGACGAAGGACGAGCGCTTGGTGGCGTCGCCGCGCAGGTTGACGTTGTCGGTATAGGTTTCGCTCAGGCTGAACGAAGGGGTGACGGTCACTTCCGCATGCGCGGGAAGTGCCGCCAGCAGCGCTGCCGCCAGCGGCAGCAGTGCCGGATACTGCGGGCGCGGCAGGCGCGAACGCTTAGCCGTAGTGATAATCATACGTCTCTTCGATGCCGGGGATGTCCCGGGCCTTGTTGTAGATGAGGTTCACGTTGCTGCAGCCCTCCAGCTGGCGCAAGGATTCCTTGACCGCGTGCTGGGTCGTGGTCTGGGCTTCCACCACCACGACGATCTGGCCCATGTGGCCGGCCAGGACCCGCGATTCGCTGGTCAGCAGCAGCGGCGGCGAATCGAAGATGATGACGCGGTCCGGATAGCGGTGCGCGATCTCGGTGACCAGGTTGCTCATCGTCGAGCTGGCCAGCAGCTCGGTGGCGCGCGGGGTACTGGTGCCGGCCGGCAGGATGCTGAGGGTGTCGACGTTGGTGCGCAGCATGACGTCGGCGAAATCGAGCTTGTCGTCGATCAGGATGTCCATCAGGCCGCGCTGGGCCGGCAGGCCAAGCGTGCGCAGCACCGAGGGGCGGGCGACGTCGGCGTCGACCAGCAGCACGGTGTGGTCCAGCTCCATGGCGATGCTCATCGCCAGGTTGATCGCGCAATAGGTCTTGCCTTCGCCCGGCAGCGAGCTGGTGACCATGATCAGGTTGTTCGGGCGGCCAGGGGCCGAGGCCTCGTTGAAGGCGCGCTTGAGCAGCGGGCGCTTGATGACGCGGAAATCCTCGAGCAGGCTGGTGCGGCCGCTGGCGGCGGTCACCATGCCGGCCTCGCGCATCCGTGCCAGGTCGAGGTCGACCTTGCGGGCGTTCGGCTTCGGCGCGGCACCGCGCGTGGCGCGCGCCT
>DOUW01000187.1 GCA_003520365.1 Massilia sp. | reverse complement strand
AGCGGCCAAGGCCGGCAAGCCGGCGCCGAAACCGCTGCCCGAGCCGGAAGAGCCGAAGGTGGCCGAGCAGGCGCAGGAAGAACGCACCCCGGACATCTCGCTGGCGCCGGCCGCGCCGGCCGGGGCGTTTGCCAAGATGAAGGGACGTCTGACGAAGCCGGTCAACGGCAGCATCGCGGCGCGCTTCGGCGCCAAGCGCGGCGGCGACGGCCCGAGCTGGAAAGGCATGTTCATCAAGGCGCCCGAAGGCACCGAGGTGCGCGCCGTGGCGGTCGGCCGCGTGGTGCACTCGGGCTGGATGCGCGGCTTCGGCAACCTGATCATCATCGACCACGGTGGCGACTACCTGTCGATCTACGCCAACAACCAGACCTTGTTGAAACGCCTGGGCGACGCCGTGCGCGCCGGGGAGCCGATCGCCAGTGCGGGCAATACCGGCGGTAACGAGGAATCGGGTCTATACTTCGAGCTCAGGCATCTAGGCAAGGCTTTCGATCCGGCGAGCTGGATCAACTTCTAGGGGTAGCAATGGGCAACAAAGCAAAGAACGCGGGACTGGTCGGCCTCGGCCTGGCGGCCGGGGTGGCCTTGACGGTGCAGGTCTCGGCCTGGGCGCAGAAGGGGGCCGACAGCCCGCTGCCGCTCGAGGAGCTGCGCCAGCTGGCCGACGTCTATGGCCTGATCAAGAGCGACTACGTGGTGCCGGTCGAGGACAAGAAGCTGCTGTCCGAAGCCATCTCCGGCATGGTCGCCTCGCTCGACCCGCACTCGGTCTACCTCGACCAGAAGTCCTACCGCGAGATGCGCGAGAGCGTGCAGGGCAAGTTCGTCGGCATCGGCATCGAGGTCGCCAGCGAAGACGGCTACGTGAAGATCGTCTCGCCGATCGAGGATTCGCCGGCCTACCGCGCCGGCATCAAGGCGGGAGATTTGATCACCCGCATCGACAACGTCCCGGTCAAGGGCCTGTCGATCGATGAGGCCGTGAAAAAAATGCGCGGCAAGCCCGGCAGCAAGGTCACGCTGACCATCGCCCGCCGCGGCGACGACCGTCCCTGGGTGGTGCCCGTGACGCGCGAGGAAATCCGCGTGCAGAGCGTCAAGGCGAAAATGGTCGAGCCCGGCTACGCCTGGGTGCGCATCAGCCAGTTCCAGGAAGCGACCCTGGACGAACTGGCGAACAAGACCGCCGCCCTGTACAAGGACAATCCGGACATCAAGGGCCTGGTGCTCGACCTGCGCAACGACCCCGGCGGTCTGCTGCCGGGCGCGATCGGCGTCTCGACCGCCTTCCTGCCGAAGGAAGAACTGATCGTCTCGACCAAGGGGCAGATCGAGGACTCGAACAAGTCCTATTACGGCCGCCGCGAGTTCTACGCGTCGGGCGGCGCCGATCCGCTGGCGAAGATGCCGGCGCAACTGAAAACCGTGCCGATGGTGGTGCTGGTCAACGGCGGCTCGGCCTCGGCCTCGGAAATCGTCGCCGGCGCCCTGCAGGACTACAAGCGCGCGATCGTCATGGGTAGCCAGACCTTCGGCAAGGGCTCGGTCCAGACCCTGCGGCCCCTGTCGGCCGACACCGCGATCAAGCTGACCACGGCGCGCTACTACACGCCGAAGGGCCGCCCGATCCAGGCCACCGGCATCGCACCGGATATCGCCGTGGAAGAAACCGCCGAGGGCGACGGCCTGAACGCGCTGCGCGTGCGCGAAGCCGACCTGCAGCGCCACCTGACCGGCGAAAACGAAAAGCCAGGCGCGAACAAGGCGCGCGACGAAGCCGAGCAGCGCCAGAAAGCCCTGGCCGCGCTGAAGAACCGCCAGCCGCTGGAACTGGGCGGCAAGGACGATTTTCAACTGGCCCAGGCCCTGAATCACTTCAAGGGCTTGCCGGTGAAGACGGCCAAGCCCGAGGCGGTCGAAGCCGAGCCCTCGTCCGCGGCGAAGGCGTTGCCGGGTACGGAGACGAAACCGCCGGAGTTGAAGGACTCGAAGAAATAAAACCGGCGCGGGCTTGTTGTGGCCCGGTCCGGTGGCGGTAGGGTGGGCACCCCGTGCCCACGCGGAACGTCGAACAGTGTTGGCTCAGCCGTTGCCGTTGTCCCGGGCACGTCGAAACGTATCCGGATGATCATTTGGAAGTGCTACCGTCATTCGGCCGTGCGGTACTGATTGAATCAACACTGCGTATGCTTCCGCGTGGGCACAGGGTGCCCACCCTACGGTCGATGCCAACACCGCCCGGTGACGGTATATAAGATTATCCACCCCATGAACGACACCCAGCTCCTGCGCTATTCGCGCCACATCCTGCTCGACGAGATCGGCATCGAAGGCCAGCAGCGCCTGCTCGATGCGCACGCCCTCGTCATCGGCGCCGGCGGCCTCGGCTCGCCCGCCGCGCTCTACCTGGCCGCCAGCGGCATCGGCCGCATCACCCTGGTCGACGACGACGAGGTCGACCTGACTAACCTGCAGCGCCAGGTCATGCACACGACCGAACGCATCGGCATGCCGAAGGTCGCGTCCGGCCGCACCGCGCTGCAGGCGATCAACCCGGAAGTCGAGGTCGTCGCCCTGCGCGAACGCGCCGGACCGGAACGACTGCGGGAACTTGCGCGCTCGGCCACTGTCGTATTAGATTGCAGCGACAACTTTGCCACTCGTCACGCCGTGAACCGCGCCTGTGTCGCAGCCGGGGTGCCGCTGGTGGCGGGGGCGGCGATCCGGTTCGACGGGCAATTGTCGGTGTTTGACATGCGTCAAGAAAATTGCCCGTGCTACGCCTGCGTGTTCCCCGAAGACAGCGGTTTCGAGGACGTTGCCTGCAGCACCATGGGCGTGTTCGCGCCCCTGGTCGGCATCGTCGGCGCCGTGCAGGCGGCCGAGGCGCTCAAGCTGGTCATGCACATCGGGCAATCGCTGGCCGGGCGCCTGCTGCTGCTCGACGGCCGCGCGATGGAGTGGACCAGCATCGGTGCCGCACGCAACCCGGCTTGCCCTGTCTGCGCAGAAAGAGGCGCGCACGCTTGAGCTGCATTCTTGCCAGCTCTGCAATACAATGCCCCACCTTGCCCGTGAGCGAAGCCGCACCCATGGCAAGTGGCCGCTGTCACAATTCGGCCTTATACTAAGTCGATTGTTCCGATCCACCTATCCAAGATTGACTATGCAGAACGTATCGCACCGTGCAGTTGGCCGCCGTTTCGCGCGCGGCTTCACCCTTGTTGAAATCATGGTTGTCGTGGTCATCATCGGCATCCTTGGCGCACTCGTGCTGCCGAAGGTGCTGGGCCGTACCGGCGAATCGCGCGTGGTCGCCGCCAAGACCGATATCGCCACCCTGATGCAGGCACTCAAACTGTACAAGCTGGATAACCAGCGCTATCCGACCACCGAGCAGGGCCTGCAGGCCCTGACCACCCGCCCGACCTCGGGCCCGGCCGCCAATGGCTGGAAGGAAGGCGGCTACATCGAGCGCCTGCCGAAGGACCCGTGGGGCAATCCTTACCAGTACCTGTCGCCGGGCCTGCACGGCGAGATCGACGTGTTCTCGTTCGGCGGCGACGGCCAGGCCGGCGGCGAGGGCGAAGACGCCGACGTCGGTTCCTGGCAGCAGTAACGCCCGTCATGGCTGCCGTCGCGGCGCCGCGCAGAAGCACCGGCTTCACGCTGGTCGAAATCCTGGTCGTGATGGTCATCATCGGCATCACGCTGGGCATGGCCTCGCTCAACGCGATCCCGAGCCCGCGCCAGGACCTGGAAAACGAGGCCAAGCGCCTGACCCTGCTGCTGCAGCTGGCGCGCGACGAGGCCATCGTGCGCAACCGCGAAGTGGCCTTCGAGGCCACGCCCGAGCGCTACCGCTTCATCGTCCGCACCGACACCGGCTGGACGCCGATGAACCAGGACGACCTGCTGCGCGAACGCGCATTCCGCAACGCGCCGCTGCGCCTCCT
>DOUW01000154.1:364-5289 GCA_003520365.1 Massilia sp. | reverse complement strand
GACCGGCCTGGTGCAGGCCGAGCTGGAAGCGGGCACGCTGGCCGTGCTGCCGTTCGAGCTCGGGCTGCGCGCCGACGTGTATGGCATCGTGACGCGCAAGCGCCACCAGTTGTCGCCCTCGGCCGGGGCCATGCTCGCGGCCCTGCGCGAAGCGGCGGGACTGGCGTCTCGCGTGCCTCCCATTCTCCCGCCCCCGCTCCAGGCCTGACGAATACGGTTTTGGCATATCTCCGGCGAATTTCGTTATGGGAAATCGCGGCTGCCCGTCCGTATGATCCCAGACAGGATCGATGCCACGAGACGAGGAGCGAGACATGCACGGATGCCTGGATGACGCCTGCGCGCGAGGGCAGGGCATGAAACGGTTGCGAACCCTGCTGGCCGGCCTGTGCACCGCAGCCCTGCTGGGCTGCGTCCACGGCGACCGGGCCACCAGCGCGATCGGCAACTTCCCCGATCCCTTCGTGCTGCCCGACGGCGGCGGCTACTATGCCTACGCGACCAACGGCGACGGCATCAACGTGCCGGTCCTGCATTCGACCGACCTGCATGCCTGGCGCAAGCTGCCCGACGCCATGCCGACGCTGGCGCGCTGGGTACGCCCGCACGAGCCCCACGTCTGGGCGCCGGAAGTGATCAAGCTGGGCGAGCGCTATGTGCTCTACTACACCGCGCACGACCAGGCCTCGGACCGCCAGTGCGTCGGCGCGGCGGTGGGCATGTCGCCGGCCGGGCCTTTCGTGGACAGCGCCGGCCGGCCCCTGGTCTGCCAGGCGGCGCTGGGCGGCACCATCGACGCCAGTCCCTTCCTGGACGGCGGCCGTCTTTACCTCTACTTCAAGAGCGACGGCAACTGCTGCCAGCTGCCGACCCATATCTTCGTGCAGGAGCTGCGGCCCGACGGCCTGGCGCTGCTGGGGGAGCCGACGCGGCTCCTGACCAATGGGCGCAGCTGGGAGGGCAAGGTGATCGAGGCGCCGACCATGGTGCTGCGCGACGGCAGGTACACCCTGTTCTACTCGGCCAACGACTTCGGCGACGGCTCGTATGCGGTGGGCCATGCCAGCTGCGCCGGGCCGCTCGGCCCCTGCCAGCCGGTCGGCGACACGCCCTTCCTGAAGAGCAGCAAGGAGAGCCTGCTGTACGGACCCGGCCACCAGGCCGTGTTCCGGGTCGGCGGCCAGGACTACATCGCCTACCACGCCTGGGAATTGACACCCGCCGGCAAACGCGGCGAGCGGCGCTTCCTCTACCTCGACAAGCTCGACTGGGTCGACGGCAAGCCGGTCGCGCGCGGGCCGACGCTGATCCGCTAGGGCAGGCTGGCGCAGGCCTGGCCGGATGGGAGCGATAATGGCGGGATGGTTGGCAACACGATTCGAAACAAGGCAGCGGCCGGGACAGGCCGCGACGACGGACATGGAGACGATGTGACGCAACGCAGGAGCATGCTGAAGGCTTCCATGCTGCTCGGCGCGCTGGGCACGCCGGCGCTGCTGCGCGCCCAGCCGCGTGGACAGATCACGCTGAGGATGTGGACCCTCCTTAGCGGCGGGGACGGCGCGCGCATGCGGGCGCTGGTCGAGGCCTTCAACGCCAGCCAGGGCGGGGTGCGCGTTGTCAGCACCACGCTGAAATGGGGCGAACCCTTTTATACGAAGCTGATCACCTCGGCGGTGGTCGGGGAGGGGCCGGATCTCGCCACCGTGCACCTGTCGCGCCTGCCGAACCTGGCCGGCGGCGGCGTGCTGCGCCCGATCGCCCCGGCCGAGCTGGCCGTCGCCGGCCTGAAGGGGGACGACTACTTCCCGCGCCAGTGGGAGAAATCGCGCTACGCCGGCGCCCACTACGCGATCCCGCTCGACCTGCACCCGCTGGTCCTGTACTACAACAAGACGCTGGCGCGGCAGGCCGGGCTGCTCGACGCCGCGGGCCGCCTGGCGCCCATCGTCGGCTACGAGGCCTTGACGGACGCCTTCCGCGGGGTAAAGGAGCGCACGGGCAAGGCCGGCCTGGCGATGGAGTCCGGGCAGGGTTCGTATGCGATCTGGCGCCTGTGGGTGTCGCTGCTGGCGCAGCGCAAGGCGCCGCTGATAGCGAACGGACACTTCGCCTACGGCCGCGCCGGCGTCGAGGAACTGGCCAGGGTCAGCGCCTGGTTCACCCGCGGCTACGGTCCTGTGGGCCTGGACTACCCGGCCTCGACCAGCCAGTTCATGGGCGGCGGCGCCGGCTTCATGATCAACGGGGTGTGGGAAGTGCCGGAACTGGTGCGCACCACCGAGGCCGGCACGCTCGGCTTCGAGTACGGCATCGTGCCGTTCCCGCGCCTGTACCAGGATGCCAGCGTCTGGACCGATTCGCACGCTTTTGCTTTTCCCGCCAACGAAGGACGGCCGATGGCGCCGGAGAAGGTGCGGGCGGTGCTCGCCTTCATGGCCTACGTCAGCCGCCATTCGCTGGGCTGGGCCGAGGGCGGCCACGTCCCGGCCTACCGCCCGGTGGCCGAATCGGCAGAGGCGCGCGCCCTGATGCCGAACGCGATGTATGCGCAGGCGGCGCAGAACGTCGTCTACGATCCGGACGGCTGGTACATGGGCGCCGCCGGGCCGGTCGAGGCGATGGCCTCGAAGTTCATGCCGGGCGCGCTGTCCGGCCAGCTCACCCCGGCCGAGGCGATGGACATGTTCGAGAAAGAGGCCTTGCGCCTGCTGCGCAAGAAGCCGCCGCGGTATTGATGGAGACGCCGATGGACATACCGATGCCGAGCACGGCGCAAGCCCCTGCCGCCTCTGTCCCCGCCCGGAAGGGGGCGCGCGCCGAGAGCCTGCCCGCCGCGCTGCTGCTGGCGCCCTTCGTGCTCGCCTTTTTGCTGTTCTTCCTGGTGCCGGCGCTGCATACCTTCTACCTGAGCCTCACCGAAAGCAGCCTGACGCGCACCAGCGCCTTCGTCGGCCTGGACAACTACGCGACCCTGGTGACCGACCCCTCGTTCTGGGCCTCGCTCTGGAACACCTTCTATTTCGCGCTGCTGACCGTGATCCCGCTGACCGGCCTGGGCCTGGTGATGGCGCTGCTGGTGCACCGCTTCGTGAAAGCCCAGGCCTGGCTGCAGGGCGCTTTCTTCCTTCCCTATGTGCTGCCGATCTCGGTGATGACCCTGATCGCCGACTGGATGCTGCAGCCCTCGTCGGGCGTGATCAACCACCTGGTGGGCGGACAGCGCGCCTGGCTGGCCGACGTGCACTGGGCGCTGCCGGCGGTGGCGATCGGCACCGTGTGGTGGACGGTTGGCTTCAACATGCTGATGCTGCTGGCCGGCCTGCGCAACATCCCGGCCGAGCTGTACGAGGCGGCGGCGCTCGACGGCGCGCGCGGCTTCACCCTGTTCCGGGCGATCACCTGGCCTGCATTGAAGCCGGTGCTCGGCACCGCGCTGCTGATCCAGCTGATCGCCTCGCTGAAAGTCTTCGGCCAGACCTACATCCTCACCAGCGGCGGTCCCTACAACACCAGCCGCGTCACCCTGCACTACATGTACGAAACCGCGTTTACCCAGAGCGACGCCGGCTACGCGGCGGCGGTCGCGATGGCCTTCATGCTGGTGGTGATCGCCCTGTCGCTGCTGGCGCGCGCGCTGGGGAGGAGGGCAACATGAGGAGGGATCGATGAAGCAGCGCTCCCAACTCGGATGGACGATCGCCGCGCTGGCGTCGGCCGTGCTGCTCGCCGCGCTCTGGGCCTTCCCGCTGCTGTGGGCCCTGTCGACGGCGCTGCGCCCGGAACACGAAACCGTATCGGCCGTGTTCCACTGGCTGCCGCAGACCTGGACCCTGGACGCTTTCCGCAAGACGCTTAGCGCCGGCAACATGCCGCGCTGGCTGTTCAACAGCGCCCTGGTGGCGCTCCTCGTCACCGTGGTGACGATGGCGATCAGCCTGATGGCAGCCTACGCCTTTTCCCAGCTGCGTTTCCGCGGCCGTTCGCTGCTGTTCGCCCTGGCCATGCTGGCCTTCCTGCTGCCCTTCGAGGCCCTGCTGGTGCCGCTGTTTCGCACCATGCACCAGCTGGGCATGATCAACAGCTACGCCGGTCTGGTGCTGCCGCAGGTGGTGTCGCCGGTCGTGATCTACGTGTTCAAGCAGTTCTTCGACCAGATCCCGGCCGACTTCCGCGAAGCGGCGGTGATGGACGGCGCCGGTCCCTTGCGCGTGCTGTGGAGCGTCTACCTGCCGATCTCGGGCAACATCGTGTGGGCGATGGCGATCGTCACCTTCATCGGCGCCTGGAACAACTTCCTCTGGCCCTTCATCATCGTCACCTCGAACGAGATGATGACGATCCCGCTGGGCCTGACTCAGACCTACGACGCCTTCGGGGTGCGCTACGCCCAGCTGATGGCCGCCGCGCTGCTGGGCGCGCTGCCGGTCGGGCTGGCCTATATCGCTTTCCAGCGCCGCGTGACCCAGGGCTTCCTTGCGGCGAGCGGCCTCAAAGGCTAACCATTCAGGAGACCACATGGCATCGGTCAGCCTACGCGGCATCAAGAAGCAGTACGAGAACAACAGCGTCATCAAGGGCATCGACCTGACGATCGAGGACGGCGAATTCGTGGTCTTCGTCGGCCCCTCCGGNNGCTGCGCATCATCGCCGGCCTGGAAGACATCAGCGAAGGCACGCTTGAGATCGGCGGGCGCGTCAGCAACGACGTCGAGCCGGCCAAACGCGGCATCGCCATGGTGTTCCAAAGTTACGCCCTCTATCCGCACATGAGCGTGGCGGAGAACATGGGCTTTGCGCTGAAGCTGGCGAAAGTGCCGAAGGCGGAGATCGCGGAGCGGGTAGGGCGCGCGGCCGAGATCCTGCAGATCGGCCACCTGCTCGAGCGCAAGCCGAAGGCGCTGTCGGGCGGCCAGCGCCAGCGC
>DOUW01000154.1:0-254 GCA_003520365.1 Massilia sp. | reverse complement strand
TGATCTACGTGGCCCACGACCAGGTCGAAGCGATGACCCTCGGCCAGAAGATCGTGGTCCTGAACGGCGGCCGTATCGAGCAGGTCGGCACGCCTTTCGAGCTGTACGAACGCCCGGCCAACCGCTTCGTGGCCGGCTTCCTCGGCTCCCCGCGCATGAATTTCTTCGATGCGACGCTCGTCCACCAGGGCGAACGCGGCGCCACCGTGGCGCTGGCCGGCGGGGCCAGGGTCCAGGTCGCGGCCGATGCCGCG
>DOUW01000038.1 GCA_003520365.1 Massilia sp. | reverse complement strand
CGCCCAGGCCGTGGCCCCGACCGCGGCCGCCGGCCCGACCGATTCGTACGCACCGGCCCACAAGGCCGACGCCGCCGCCCCGAACGCCGTACCTGCGCCGAACGCGGCCAGCTACAGCGGCCAGGTCGACGTCGAATGCGAAATGATGGTGCTGGGCGCCGGCCCCGGCGGCTACTCGGCCGCCTTCCGCTCGGCCGACCTCGGCATGAATACCGTGCTGGTCGAGAAGTACGCCACCCTCGGCGGCGTCTGCCTGAACGTGGGCTGCATCCCGTCCAAGGCGCTGCTGCACGTGGCGCACATCATGGACGAGACCGCGCACATGGCCGACCTCGGCGTCTCCTTCGCCAAGCCGGATGTGGACATCGACAAGCTGCGCGCCTACAAGGACAAGGTCATCAAGACCATGACCGGCGGCCTGGCCGGCATGGCCAAGGCACGCAAGGTCAACGTGGTGCAGGGCGTGGGCCAGTTCCTCAGCCCGAACCACATCGAAGTCACCGGCCCGGACGGCGCGAAAAAGGTCGTGAAGTTCGCGAAAGCGATCATCGCGGCCGGTTCCGCGGTCGTGAAGCTGCCTTTCGTGCCGGAAGATCCGCGCATCGTCGACTCGACCGGCGCGCTGGAGCTGCGCCAGGTACCGAAGCGCATGCTGGTCATCGGCGGCGGCATCATCGGCCTGGAAATGGCGACCGTGTACTCGACCCTGGGTGCGCGCATCGACGTGGTCGAGATGATGGATGGCCTGATGCAGGGCGCGGACCGCGAGGCGGTCAAGGTCTGGCAGAAGTTCAACGCCCACCGCTTCGACAACATCATGTTGAAGACCAAGACCGTCGGCGTGGAAGCGCTGCCGGAAGGCATCAAGGTGACCTTCGAATCGGCCGAGGCAGGCGTGGCCGCACCGGAACCCCAGGTCTACGACCTGGTGCTGGTGGCCGTGGGCCGCAGCCCGAACGGCAAGAAGATCGCCGCCGACAAGGCCGGCGTGGCGGTCACCGACCGCGGCTTCATCCCGGTCGACGGCCAGATGCGCACCAATGTGCCGCACATCTTCGCCATCGGCGACCTGGTGGGCCAGCCGATGCTGGCGCACAAGGCCGTGCATGAAGCCCACGTCGCGGCCGAAGCCGCCCACGGCGAGAAGGCCTACTTCGACGCCAAGGTCATCCCGTCGGTGGCCTACACCGATCCGGAAGTGGCATGGGTCGGCCTGACCGAAGACGAAGCCAAGCAGAAGGGCATCACGGTCGAGAAAGGCCACTTCCCGTGGGCCGCCTCGGGCCGCGCCGTCGCCAACGGCCGCTCGGAAGGCTTCACCAAGCTGCTGTTCGACGCCGAGACCCATCGCATCATCGGCGGCACCATCGTCGGCACCAGCGCCGGCGACATGATCGGCGAGATCGCCCTCGCCATCGAGATGGGCGCGGACGGCGTGGACATCGGCAAGACCATCCACCCGCACCCGACCCTGGGCGAGTCGATCGGCATGGCGGCGGAAGTCTACAAGGGCGTCTGCACCGACTTGCCGCCGCCGCGCAAGCGCTAAGCGGCAACTAAGCGGCAACTAAGCGGCAACTAAGCGGCAACTAAGCGGCAGCGTCGCATCGACGAGAAAAACGGGACCGGATGGTCCCGTTTTTTTTCGTCATGTTGATGCCTCCCAAACGCCTCTCGCCTTGGTCCTCGACACCTGGCTGGAGTGTGGGAATATCCGAACGGACGGCAGCGAGACAGCATGACGGTGTCGATCGTTGGGAGGATGGATGGACAAGCCCGCACTGAGCTGGACAAGCAAGAGCGAGCGGCGCCCGGTCGCACCCGGCGTGCTGGTCGAGGTGCCCGCGCTCTCGTACCATGCCCCCGGCCAGGAGCGCGCAGACCGGCGCCTCGGGAACAAGCTGGTCTTCGGCGACAACCTGGCGGCGCTGGCGGCGCTCGCGCCCGACTATGCGGGCCGGGTGCGTTGCGTCTTCATCGACCCGCCCTACAACACGGGCAGCGCGTTCGCCCAGTACGACGACGGCCTCGCGCATGCGCGCTGGCTCGGCCTGATGCGCGACCGCCTGGAACTGCTGCGGGTGCTGCTGTCGGAGCAGGGTTCGCTGTGGATCTCGATCGACGACCACGAGTCGCACTACCTGAAGGTCTTGTGCGACGAAGTCTTCGGCCGCGCGAACTTCGTCGCCAACGTGGTCTGGCAGAAGAAGTACACGATCGCGAACGACGCCCGGTGGCTGTCGGACAATCACGACCACATCCTCGTGTATGCGAAGGACAAGGCGCAGTGGCGCCCGAACCGGCTGCCGCGCACCGAGGTCATGAAGGCGCGCTACCGCAATCCCGACCGCCATCCGAAGGGACCGTGGAAGGCCACGCCGCTGCATGCGAAAAGCGGGTCGCACGGCAGCCGGGCGTTCTCGTTCACCTTCAGCAATGGCGTGGTGTGGCGGCCGCCGGCCGGGACCTTTCCGCGCTTCTCCAGCGAGACGCTGCGGCGCCTGGACCAGGGCGGCGAGATCTGGTTCGGCAAGCGCGGCACCACCGCGCCCGCGCGCAAGACCTTCCTGGCCGAACTCGCGGACGCGGGCACGCCCAGCCCGACCATTTGGCTGCATGCCGAGGCCGGCCACAACCACGAGGCGCGCGACGAGGCCAGGGCCGTCCATCCGGACCAGCCCTTCGACACCCCGAAGCCCGAACGGCTGCTGCACCGGATCATCCACCTGGCGACCGCGCCCGGCGACATCGTGCTGGACTTCTTCGCCGGCTCGGGGACGACCGGGGCGGTGGCGCACAAGATGGGGCGGCGCTGGGTGATGGTCGAATGCGGCCGGCATTGCGAATCGCATATCGTGCCGCGCCTGAGGATGGTGATCGACGGCCGCGACCAGGGCGGCATGTCGCCGGCGCTGGCCTGGAAGGGCGGCGGCGGCTTCGACTTCTACACGCTGGCGGCGCCCGGCATCTCGTGAGCGCGTCGGTAGCCGGGATGCGCGGCGCCGGC
>DOUW01000134.1:440-2589 GCA_003520365.1 Massilia sp. | reverse complement strand
GCCGATCTCGCGGTTGACGATGTCGATCGCCTGCCAGCGGTCGATGCCGCAGTCCAGGATGCGCGCGATGGCGTCGTCGGCCAGCGGATCGGCGCGGTAGCGCGGATCGAGCGCGCTGGCCGGATCGAGCATGGCGCCCATCATGCCTCCCGGGCGACGACGGTCAGGCGCGTGGCGGCGGCCGGGGTGGCTGGAACAGCCGGAACCGCCGGAACCGCAGCGAGCGCCGGCATCTGCCAGCGGCTCCAGCCGAACAACGCGGTGAGCAGCGGGATGCCCATCGCGAACAGGGCGATGGTGCGGGTCTCGACCGGCACGCCGAGGCAGGCCTGGAACACCATGTTGCCGCCGTAGATCGCCAGCGGCACCAGGGTATGGATGCGCGAAACGGTAGCAGCCGCGACCGGTGGACGGCGGCGCAGGCTCAGGCGGAACAGGAAGACGATCGTGAACGAGACGAACATCCAGCCGACGAAGCCCTGCAGGGTCTCGCCGAACCACCAGCCGTCGGGCTTGTGCATGACCCAGGCCTTGAGCTTGAACACCAGGTAGGGATCGGCGCCGAGGTCGTAGGCGGTGACGATCATCGCCGCCAGGAAGGACTGGGTCAGGGTCTGGCCGAGCGGCGTCGCGCCGTCGACCGGGGTCTGCCACACCATCAGGTTGGCGAGGACGTAGGCGATGTAGGTCAGGACGAACCACATCAGCGGGATCACGAAGGGCACGCTGCCGACCGTCGGGCCGAGCACGTCGGTGTAGGTGTAGTCGCCGAAGAACCAGCCGTATTGCGAGCCGAGCTCCTCGGCGCCCCAGCCGAGGGTGACCGCGATCAGCACGAAGTGCAGGGCCGCGCGTCCGCCCAGCAGGTGGATCGCGCTGCTCCAGGCGCAGGCGAACATCGCCAGCGAACCGACGATCAGCATGCGCGTGGTGTCTTCCAGGCCGCGCGTGGCCAGGGCCGCGAGCGACAGGGCCAGCAGGATGAAGGTGATGCGGGGGAGGTGGCGCTGCAACGACTTCATGACGCGATCCTTTATTCGTATTGGAGACGGGTGATCAGAAGCGGTAGTCCATGCGCACGGCGAGCGCGCGCGGTTCGCTCGGCACGGTCATGCCGAAGCTGTCGATGTTGACGGGGGCGACCTTGTCCTCGACGTTACGCACGCGCAGCAGCACGCTCCAGGGGCCGCCCTGGGGCGCGTAGCCCAGCGTCAGGTCGCTTTCGCTGCGGCCCGGCACGCGGTAGCGCAGCAGCTGGCTCGGGATGCCGATCTGGTAGTCGCTGGAGATGCGCGAGAAGGCGCCGGCGGTGAGGGTGCCGGCGCCGACCCGGAAGCCGTGCTCAAAGCCCAGGGTCAGCACCGCGCTCGGTGCGCGGTCGAGCTTGTAACCGGCCCAGGAGTGCAGGCCGTCCGGGCTGTAGGACACGTAGTGGGCGTCGAGCAGGGCCAGGGTGGCGGACAGGCGCGAGGCGGAGGTCGGCTTGACCATGCCCTCGAGTTCCAGGCCCTTGACGCTGGCCACGCCGGCATTGCTGGTGACGTAGCGCGGCACGCCGTTCACCATCGCCACGCCCGACAGTTGCAGGTCGCTGTAGTCGTAGCGGTAGGCCGCCAGGTTCAGGCTGGCGCGCTTGGCCCAGAAGCGGCTCTTCATGCCCACTTCATACGAGGTGAGCGTTTCGGGACGGTAGACCAGGGTTTCCGCGGGCACGGCGATGGCGGCCGGGCAGCCGGCGCTTGCTGCGCAGCCGTCGTTGAAGCCGCCCGACTTGTAGCCGGTAGCGACCGTGGCGTAGAACAGGGTGGCGGGGCCGGCGTCGGCTTCCAGGCCGAGGCGCCAGCTGGTCTTGCCTTTCTCCAGCGCGGCGACGTTCGGCATGGCGAAGTCTGTCGCCGGGTCGAACGTCGGGCCGGCCTGCAGGTTGGTCGAGCCGCTGCGCGACTTCTCGTCCTCGGTGCGGCGCGCGCCGGCGGTCAGGCGCAGGTGGTCCAGCACGCGCCAGGTGGCCTGGCCGAACACGGCGCGGCTGGTCGAGACCACGGGACCGGCCGGGAACACGTAGTAGGAGGGCAGGCCGATCGGTTCCAGGTCGCGGAAGGTGGTCAGCTGCTTCATGTCTTCGCGGAACCAGTAGACGCCGGCCTGC
>DOUW01000134.1:0-274 GCA_003520365.1 Massilia sp. | reverse complement strand
TGCGGTGCGCGCCCAGGTAGTGCAGGGTCGCCGGGCCGAGCCGCCATTCGAGCCGGGCCGACAGGCCTTGGGTATCGCGCCGGCTGTGGCCCTGCTCGGGCACGGCATTCGGCGGCACGAAGCCGTTCGTCAGGCGCGCGCTCGTGCCGGCATCGTAGGGCACCGGGTTGCCGGTCTCGACGCCGCGGTAGAAGTTGGTGTCCGGGACGATCACGTCGTTGTTGTCGTGCTGGACCGTGCGGTCGTAGCGCAGCAGCAGCGCGGCGTCGGCGCC
>DOUW01000033.1 GCA_003520365.1 Massilia sp. | reverse complement strand
GGCCTGACCAACGTCGAGCTGATGATCCCGTTCGTGCGTACCCTGGGCCAGGCCGAGAAGGTCATCGAGCTGCTGGCCAAGTACGGCCTGAAGCGCGGCGAGAACGGTCTGCGCGTCATCATGATGTGTGAAGTGCCGTCGAACGCGATCCTGGCCGAGCAGTTCCTGCAGTATTTCGACGGCTTCTCGATCGGCTCGAACGACCTGACCCAGCTCACCCTGGGCCTGGACCGCGACTCCGGCATGGAGCTGCTGGCCAAGGACTTCGACGAGCGCGACCCGGCGGTGAAAGCCATGCTGAGCCTCGCCATCAAGGCCTGCCGCGCCCAGGGCAAGTACATCGGCATCTGCGGCCAGGGTCCGTCGGACAACCCGGACTTCGCGGTCTGGCTGATGGAGCAGGGTATCGAATCGATGTCGCTCAATCCTGACTCGGTGGTCGAGACCTGGCAGAAGCTGGCGTCGATGTAAGCTGTAACGATCCAACGTAAGCTGTAACGATCCAAAGTAAGCTGTAACGATCCAAACAAAAACCCGGCGGAANNAAAAAAAAAAACCCCCCCCCGGGCCCCCCCCGCCGACGGGTTTTTTATTTTTCGTTCCTTGCATGGCGGCGCACAGGCCGCCATGCCGGCCGCCCATTACACGTGACGGCACTCCATCAGGCACTGGCGCTCGACGAGCTGGCAGTTAGTGCCGCCTTCGGCTTGGCAGGTCTGGCGTTCGAGTGCGCAGTACTCGCGGCATGCGAAGTCATCCATATGTGCTGCGCCGGCGGTTGCGGCCAGGCCGAGGCTGAACAGGAACAGGGCAATTTTACGGTTCATCTTGTCTCCGGTAATCAATGGTGCGAATCGGGCGATTCGCTCGTTGTATTGATCAAATGACGATTTACCCAATACGGGTTGATTGTTAAAAGCCGTCAGGTGATGTGTAACGACCTTATCACAAGAGAAATCAGAAAACATCTTGCAGTGCATTAATTCCGGGGTTTTCGGCGCAAAACACGCGATATTATTCATTGCGCATAAAGGCGCGCGGCAGTCGACCGGCCCGGTAGGGCGAAAGCAGCGGGACATGCCGTCATCGAGTGCTTCGATTTCAGATAACCGTCGGCTGTTCCCCGGCGGATCGGTCACGGCCTCGCTGGCCTGCCTCGATTACATGTGAATGCACTCTCCGTAGCAGGTGCGCTCGATGATCTCGCAGCCGGGGCGCCCTTCGGCCTGGCAGTTCTTGTATTCCATTGCGCAGTATTCGCGGCAGGCGAAATCGTCCATGTGCGTGGCGCTGGCGGATGCGGCGAGGCCGATGGCGGCGAGGAACATCGCTATTTTTCGATTCATTGTTTTCTCCAGAAGTAAATGGGCGGATCGGGTGATCCGCTTTGTATGCATCGGATGCGGATTTCACCGGCGCGGGTAATGCGGCGTGTCCACATGGATGTGTAAAGACACTAGCACAGGAAAAATGGAGAAACATCTTGCAATGCATCAATTCAACGGTATTTCTTTCAAAACGCGCCATTTTATTCGGACGGCATAAACAAGGCTTTATCCCTTGGCTTATGTGTCGATCGGCCCCTCCATTGCATGCCGCGATAAATCGGTTGGCGCGGCCTTGGAGATCGTGAGATTTTGAACGCCCTTCGTCGTCCCGATATGGCGGCGGGTTTTTTTCAGTATGAGAGGGGAATTGAAATGAAACGTTTGTTGAGCGCCGTGGCCCTGCTTGGTGTCGTCATGTCGGGCGCCGCGTGGGCGCAGGATGCCGCATTCTGCAAGGCCGAGTGCGATACCGCCCGGACCCAATGCACGGTCAATATCGCCAAGGCATCCGGCGACGACGCCGTCCTGCTGTTGAAGCGCGAGGAAACGAACCACCTGGCGCGTACCGCGCAGGGCGCCGTGACCTCGAGCGGCAACCTGGCCCTGGAACGCAGCGGCCAGCAGAATCGCCGCGCCCAGCAGCTGGGCATCTGCGACGACAAATACCAACGCTGCACGCGCGCCTGCAGCGGCGCGGACAACAGCGGCTCGCCCATCATCCGCAAGCGCGCCAACGCGGGCTGAACGCGCCGACCCGGGTACGGATGGTTCCCGGGGCTCGCTCCAGTCGACGCATCCCTTGCGTAACAGACGTTGCCGATATGCCAATGCAGAGCGAAAGTCGGGGTACAATGGGGATGCGTTGTCAAACGTAAATGCGCTGGATCGGGTCTCCGGCGCTTTCCGCAATCCTTGAGAAACCGAAGCGACGACATGGACGATTGGGTGAACTGGATGGTTGGCGCGGGCATCCTGGTGGTGGCCGAGCTGTTTACGGGAACGTTTTATCTCCTGATGATGGCCATTGGCCTGGCCTGCGGCGGCATCGCCGCGCTGCTGGGCCTGTCGGGCCCGGCGCAGACCCTGATCGCGGCGGCGACCGGCCTGGTCGCGACCAGCATCCTGCACCGCAGCCGCTTCGGCCGCCCCGCGAAGACGCAGGCGACGCGCGACCAGAACGTCAACCTCGACATCGGCGGCCGCGTCACCGTGCATGCCTGGAACAACGGCCGTGCCCGCGTCATGTACCGCGGCGCGCTGTGGGACGTGGAGCTGGGCAATGGCGCCATTGCCGAGGCCGGCGATTTCCGGATCGTCGAAGTGCAGGGCAATCGCCTGATCGTGGCGAATTCATAACCAAAACTGATGCAAGTCACTCATCTATAAGGGATGCTCATGGAACTGTCTTTCGGTACGGTGGCGCTGGTCATCTTCATTATCGCCATGGTGTTCGTGATCAAGACCATCAACGTCGTGCCGCAGCAGCACGCCTGGGTGGTCGAGCGCCTCGGGAAGTTTCACGCGGTGCTGGCGCCGGGCCTGAACATCGTCGTGCCTTTCGTCGACCGCATCGCCTACAAGCACGTGCTGAAGGAAATCCCGCTGGACGTTCCGCCCCAGGTCTGCATCACGCGCGACAATACCCAGCTCCAGGTCGACGGCATCCTGTATTTCCAGGTCACCGACGCCATGCGCGCCTCCTACGGCTCGTCGAACTACATTCAGGCCATCACCCAGCTGGCCCAGACCACGCTGCGCTCGGTGATCGGCAAGATGGAGCTGGACAAGACTTTCGAAGAGCGCGACCACATCAACACCACCATCGTCAACGCCATCGACGAATCGGCCGCGAACTGGGGCGTGAAGGTGCTGCGCTACGAGATCAAGGACTTGACGCCGCCGGCCGAGATTCTGCACGCGATGCAGCGCCAGATCACCGCCGAGCGCGAAAAGCGCGCATTGATCGCGGCCTCCGAAGGCCGGCGCCAGGAGCAGATCAACATCGCCAGCGGCGAGCGCGAAGCGGCGATCGCCCGTTCCGAAGGCGAGCGCCAGGCCGCGATCAACCGCGCCCAGGGCGAGGCCAGCGCCATCGTCGCCCTGGCCGC
>DOUW01000349.1:3650-6495 GCA_003520365.1 Massilia sp. | reverse complement strand
CCAGGTGCCGACCGCCGCGCCAGCCCCTTCCCCGTGCGCCAGGCGGCACAGGCCGCGCGCTTCCAATTGCCGCTCTACCCGACCACCACCATCGGCTCGTTCCCGCAGACGGCGGCGATCCGCGCCGCCCGCGCCGCCTTCAAACGCGGCGACCTGGCGCGCGAGGACTACGAAGCGGCGATGCGGCGCGAGATCGCACAGGCAGTGCGCGAACAGGAGCTGCTGGGCATCGACGTGCTGGTGCACGGCGAGGCCGAACGCAACGACATGGTCGAGTACTTCGGCGAGCAGCTCGATGGCTTTGCCTTCAGCGCCAACGGCTGGGTGCAATCGTATGGCTCGCGCTGCGTGAAGCCGCCGGTGCTGTTCGGCGACGTCGCGCGCAGCCAGGCGATGACGGTGGCCTGGAGCGCCTATGCCCAGGGCCTCACCGCGCGTCCGGTGAAAGGCATGCTGACCGGCCCGGTGACCATCCTGCAGTGGTCGTTCGTGCGCGACGACCAGCCGCGCGCCACCACCGCGCTGCAGATCGCGCTGGCGATCCGCGACGAAGTGACGGACCTGGAGGCGGCCGGCATCGGCATCATCCAGATCGACGAGCCGGCCCTGCGCGAAGGCCTGCCGCTACGCCGCGCGCTCTGGCGCGACTACCTGGACTGGGCCGCGCGCGCCTTCCGCATCGCCGCCTCGAACATCGCCGACAGCACCCAGCTGCACACCCACATGTGCTACGCCGAGTTCAACGACATCCTGCCGGCGATCGCGGCGATGGACGCCGACGTCATCACCATCGAGACCAGCCGCTCCGACATGGAACTGCTGCGCGGTTTCGGCGACTTCGCCTACCCGAACGCGATCGGCCCGGGCGTGTACGACATCCACTCGCCGCGCGTGCCCAGCGTCGACGACATCCTGCGCCTGATGCGCAAGGCGGCCGCGGCGATCCCGCCGGCGCAGCTGTGGGTCAATCCCGACTGCGGCCTGAAGACACGCGACTGGCCCGAGACGCGCGCGGCGCTGCGCAACATGGTCGAGGCGGCGAAGGTGTTGCGGAGCGAAGCGGCGTTGCGCGGGCAGGCAGCCTGAGGATTCGTAGGGTGGGCACCTGTGCCCACGCGGTGATACGTAACAGCAAAATCACCGAGAACGATGCCGGAGCGATGATGTGATCCGTTGTAGGGTGGGTTCTTGTACCCACCAGTACAACGGTGAATGATCGGCAATGCACGCCGTGAGACCGGGTGGGTTCGAGAACCCACCCTACAAACCCCTCGCATCTCACCCAATCCGACTGGAACAGAGCTGTCTTCGTGCATGCGGTGAGACAGCGTGGACACGGGTGTCCACCCTACCCACCATCACAACGTTTGACCATCCGCAATACAGGTCCGTAGGGTGGGTTCTCGAACCCACCATCACAACGTTTGACCATCCGCAATACACGCCGCAAGACCGCATGAATGCGCGTATCCGCCCCATAACACCCGCCATTTCCACGCATCCTGCATAGACAACCTCATCATCACCCACCCCATTTTGGTGCATCCGTTGTGTTTCAGTCACAGCCAGTAGTTGAGCTTGTAAATATTGATTAGCATGAAATTTTTCTCACTGGAGATGTTTCGTGGTTAATCCAACTCAGCTTCGCCGCGCGGTGCTGCTTGCCCTGTATGGCGGCGGCGCGCTGGCCGCTTTCGTTCCACCGGCCCTTGCCCAGACCGAAGCGTCCACCGTGCCGGCCACGCCCGCCGCCGCCGAGTCAGCCGCGATGCAAAGCGTGCACGTGGTCGGCACCCGCCGTACCGGCGCCGCGTCCAGCACCGACACGCCGGTCCCGGTCGACATCATCCCGATGACGCGCCTGGCGGAACAGGGCAGCCAGTTCGACCTGGCGCAGACGCTGACCAACATCTCCCCTTCGTTCAACTCCACGCGCCAGAGCGGCGCCGACGGCGCCGACCTGGTCGACTCGGCGGCCCTGCGCGGCCTCGGCTCGGACCAGACCCTGGTCCTGGTCAACGGCAAGCGCCGCCACACCACCGCCCTGGTCAACCTGTTCGGCGCGCGCAACCGCGGCAATACCGGCACCGACCTGAACGCGATCCCGATGATGGCGATCCGTAACGTGCAGGTGCTGCGCGACGGCGCCGCCGCCCAGTACGGCTCGGACGCGATCGCCGGCGTGATGAACATCGAACTCAAGAAGAACCTGGGCTGCGAAGCGGTCGCGGGCTGGGGCCAGTACACCGAAGGCGACGGCGACAACTACCTGGCCTCGGCCTACTGCGGCATCCCGGTCGCCGGCGGCAGCTTCGGCGTGACCGGCGAATACCTCTACCGCGGCCGCTCGAACCGCGCCGAGGAAGGCAACCCGCGCATCATCGGCGACAGCAAGACCGAGAACCAGACCGTGTACATCAATGGCGACTTCGCCCTCGGCGGCGGCAAGGTGTACCTCACCGCCGGCGCCCAGCGCCGCGACGCGTCGTCGGCCGCCTTTGCGCGCGGCGGCGTCGGCTCGGACGACATCCCTTCGCGCAACTCGGCCGCCATGTATCCAGACGGATTCGTCCCCTTCATCAACGGCGACCTGAAGGACCGCTACGCCACCCTCGGCTACCGCACCAAGTTCGGCGACTGGAGCGCGGACTTCTCGCAGACCTACGGCTACAACCGCCTCGACTACACGATCGCCAACACGCTCAACGCCTCGATCGCCCAGCTCGACTTCATCCGCGGCGGCAGCGGGGTCAGCCCGGACTCGTTCTCGGCCGGCGGCTTCGACTTCAGGCAGCTGACCACCAACGCCGACTTCAGCCGCTACTACGGCGGCATCTTCAACGGG
>DOUW01000349.1:0-3542 GCA_003520365.1 Massilia sp. | reverse complement strand
CTTCGGCTTCGAGTACCGCAAGGAGAACTACCGCATCTTCGCCGGCGAACCGGGTTCCTACATCGACGCCGACGGCGTGGGCGTGGGCGGCAACGCCGGCAGCCAGGGCTTCCCGGGCTTCCAGCCGGGCGACGCCACCGATCGCGGCCGCCACAGCAGCGCCGCCTACCTCGACCTCGAGGCCGACCTCACCGAACGCCTGAAGCTGCAGGCGGCGCTGCGCCACGAGCGCTTCTCCGACTTCGGCTCGACCACCGACGGCAAGCTCGCCGCCGCCTTCAAGCTCGGCGGCGACGTGCTGCTGCGCGCCTCGGCCAGCACCGGTTTCCGCGCGCCCTCGCTGCAGCAGGTCTACTTCTCGTCGACCTTCACCGACTTCGTGAGCGGCCAGCCGCTCGACGTGGTGCTGGCGCCGAACGGCGGCGCGGTCGCCAACGCGGCCGGGATCCCGAAGCTGACCGAGGAAAAGTCGAAGAGCGTCACGCTGGGCGCGACCTGGACACCGTCGCCATCGACCTCGGTCACGGCCGACCTGTACCGCATCGACATCGACGACCGCATCGTGCTCTCGGGCCGCTTCGACGCCGAGAACTACCCGGCGCTGGGCGCGACCCTGCAGACCCTGGGCGTGGGCCAGGCCCAGTTCTTCGTCAACTCGGTCGACACCGAAACCAAAGGCCTGGACATCACCGCCTCGCACCGCATGCCGCTGGCAGCTGGCCGCCTGAACACCTTCCTGGCGCTGAACTTCAGCAAGACCGAAGTGACCGGCGTGCACGCGCCGAGCGCGCTGGCCGGTTTCGAGGACGTGCTGCTGTCCGAGCGCGAGCGCCTGTTCATCGAACAGGGCGGCCCGCGCCGCAAGGCCACGCTCGGCTTCGAGTACACGCAGGGCAAGCTGGGCACGGACTTCCGCATCATCCACTTCGGCGCGCAGACCCTGGGCACCTTCTCGGGCCCGCCGGTGCCGAACGCCTACTACGAACCGAAGACCTCGGCCGACCTGGCCTTTACCTGGTCCTTCAGCGACAAAACCAAGCTGACCGTGGGCGGCACCAACATCTTCAACGTCAAGCCATCCGAGCAGGATCCGAACGAGACCGACAACGGTTTCAAGTACGAGAGCGTGCAGTTCGGCCTGAACGGCGCGGCGTACTTTGCACGCCTGTGGCACAAGTTCTGAAGGACCGGCGCGGCAGCAGGCCCTGCCCGGCCGCTTGAGCATCCTGCCCGCGCTGCGCGCGGGCAGGAAGGCTTCTTCCAAGTAGGCCGGCATTGACGAAATTGATTTCCCCTGTCCAGCAGCAGGCATGTTGATCGACCTATATAATCCAGGTTTATCGAAAATGCCGAAGGAGTTCCCATGCACGACAGTCAGAACTCCTCGCAGCAGATGGCGCAGGAAGCTGTCGCCATCCTCGAAAGCATTTCGGACGGTTTCTATTCGGTCAACCGCGACTGGGAATTCACGTATGTGAACCAGCAGGCCGAGCGGCTGCTCGGCGTGGCGCGCGAGCACATCCTCGGGCGCTCGATCTGGGAAGCCTACCCTCCCCTGTGCGGCACGCCTTTCGAGACGGCCTACCGCAAGGCCATGCACGAGCAGGCCGCCGCCGAGGTCACCTCGTACTACCCGGACCACCAGAAGTGGTACCAGGTGCGGATCGCGCCGGTCGCGACCGGCCTGTCCTTCTATTTCCGCGACGTCAGCGCGCAGGTGAACACGGAACAGGCGCTGCGCGAAAGCGAACGCAACTTCCGCCAGATGGCCGAGTCGATTCCGCAGATCGTCTGGATCATCGACGCGTCGGGCCGCGGCGTCTATTTCAATCACCAGTGGGAGGCCTATACCGGCGTTCCCATCGATTCCACCACCCCGGCCCACGTGGCCGAGGAATTCGTCCATCCCGACGATCGCGCCGCGACCATGGCGGCGTGGAACATCGCCTACGAGGAGCGCAGCGGCTTCCACGTCGAGCACCGCATCCGCTCGGCCGCGGGCGGCTACCGCTGGTTCCTGGTGCGCGCCGAGCCCTACCTGGGCGAGGACGGCAGGATCGAGCGCTGGTTCGGCACCTCGACCGACATCCACGAAGAAAAAGTAAACAAGATCGCGCTCCGCGAAAGCGAGGAGCGCCTGCGTTCGCTGCTCGAATCGGTACAGGCCGCGGAGCGGCGCCACGCCTTCCAGCTGGCGCTGGCCGACCGCATCCGTCCCCTGCTCGATCCCGAGGAAGTCACGGCCACGGCCAGCGAGCTGCTCGGCAAGGCCGTCGGCTGCGGCCGCGTCGTCTACGGCGAGGCGGACGAGACGGCCGAGCACCTCGCCCTCGGTCGCGACTGGACCGACGGCAGCCTGGGCTCGATGAGCGGCATGCGCCTGCACCTGGACGACTTCGGCGCCGCCATCGTCGACGTGCTGCGCGCCGGGCATAACGTCGTCATCGACGATATCCTGGCCGACCCGGTCGGCGCGCGCCATACCGCGGCCTACCGGGCGAGCGGCATCCGCGCGGTCCTGGCCATCCCGCTGATGAAGGAAGGGCGCCTGCGCGCCGTCCTGAGCCTGCACCACGCCGAGGCGCGCCACTGGACGCCCGAACAGATCGCGATGGCCGAGGACATGGTCGACCGCACCTGGTTCGCCGTCGAGAGCGCGCGCGCCCAGGCCGAGCTGCGCGCCGAGCGCGACCAGAGCCGGCACATCTTCGACAGCATGACCGAAGGCTTCGCCCTGCTCGACAGCGACTGGACCATCCTGCAGATCAACGAGATCGGCGCGAAGCTGTCGCACACGACGCGCGCCGGGCTGCTCGGGCGCAAGCTGTGGTCGGCCATGCCGGAGCTGGCCGACGGCCCGGTCGAAGCACTCTACCGGCGCGTGCAGTCGAGCAGGCTGCCGGCCAATCTCGAATACCTGCAGCTGCTCCCGGACGGTGCGACCTGGCTCGACATCCGGGCCTATGCGTTGCCGGAAGGCCGGCTTGCGGTGTTCTTCCGCGACATCACCGAGCGCAAGTCAGCCGAGGAAAAGCTCAGGGAGGCGGACCGCCGCAAGGACGAGTTCCTGGCGATGCTCGCGCATGAGCTGCGCAACCCGCTGGCGCCGATCGGCGCGGCGGCGCACCTGCTACGCATGGGCAAGCTGGACGAAGACCGCGTGCGCCACACCAGCCAGATCATCGGCCGCCAGGTCGACCACATGAGCCACCTGATCAACGACCTGCTCGACGTCTCGCGCNNTCGCGCGTCACGCGCGGCCTGGTCGAACTGGACAATGCGGCGGTCGACCTCCACCAGGTCGTGCACGAGGCCATCGAGCAGGTGTCGCCGCTGATCCAGCTGCGCCGCCATCGCCTGCACACGCACATGGCGCCGGAGCCGGCGAGCGTGATGGGCGACAGGAAGCGGCTGGTGCAGGTCGTCACCAACATCCTCAACAACGCGGCCAAGTACACCAACGAGGGCGGTGCCATCACGCTGAGCGCGGACGTGTCGGCCACGCAGGTGTGCATCGAGGTGGCCGACAACGGCATCGGCAT
>DOUW01000437.1:2744-6599 GCA_003520365.1 Massilia sp. | reverse complement strand
CGCTGCGCGTGGCCCAGCGCGCCCCGCAGCCGAAACTGGCCCAGGCCACGCAAGACACCGTGCCGCCTCCCGGCGCCGCGGGGCGCCAGGAGGCCCGGCCATGAACGTCTTGCGCTTCTGCATCGACCACCCGATCTTCGCGTCGGTGATCTCGATCGTGATCACGCTCGCCGGCGCGGTGGCGATGTTCAAGTCGCCGGTGGCGCAATACCCCGACATCACGCCGCCGCAGATCACGGTCAGCGCCACCTATCCCGGCGCCGACGCCAACGTGGTGGCCAACAACGTGGCCGCGCCGATCGAGCAGCAGGTCAACGGCGCCGACAACATGATCTACATGAACTCGTCGAGCTCGTCGACCGGCAACCTGACCCTGAACGTGTTCTTCGAGATCGGCACCGACCCCAACCTGGCCCAGGTCGACGTCCAGAACCGCGTCAACCTGGCGCTGCCGCAACTGCCGTCGGCGGTGTCCGCGCAAGGCGTGCAGGTGCAGAAGAAGTCGTCGGCCTTCATGATGGTGATCGCGGTGTACTCGCCGGGCGAGCGCTACGACCCGGTGTACGTCGCGAACTACACCAACATCTATATCCTGGACGCGCTCAAGCGAATCCCCGGCGCCAACCAGACCAGCATCTTCGGCACGCCCGACTACGCGATGCGGATCTGGCTCAAGCCCGACCGCATGGCCCAGCTGGGTGTGACCGCGAGCGAGGTCCAGCAGGCGGTGGCGGCACAGAACCAGCAGTACGCGGTGGGCCGCCTCGGGCAGTCGCCGACCGGGAAGCCGGTCGAGCAGTCGTTTCCGGTCACCACCTCGGGCCGCATGACCGAAGCTTCCGAATTCGACAACATCATCATCCGCGCCGCCAGCGGCGGCGCCGCCATCGTGCGCCTGAAGGACATCGGCCACGCCGCGCTGGGCCAGAAGGACTACTCGATCCGCGGCACCTACCAGGGCCGGCCCGCGACCATGCTGGCGGTCTACCAGCAGCCGGGCGCGAACGCGCTCGACGTCGCCAGGCAGGTGAAGGAGAGGCTGGCGACGATGCAGAAGGAATTCCCGGAAGGCCTGGAATACAAGATCGTGATGGACACCACCAACTTCACGCGCGCGTCGATCACCGACGTCGTGCATACCTTCTTCGAGGCGGTGGCGCTGGTGGTGCTGGTGGTCTACCTGTTCCTGCAGAGCCTGCGCGCGACCCTGATCCCGGTGCTGGCGGTGCCGGTGTCGATCGTCGGCACCTTCATCGGCATGCAGGCGCTCGGGTTCTCGATCAACATGCTGACCCTGTTCGGCATGGTGCTGGCGATCGGCATCGTGGTCGACGACGCGATCGTGGTCATCGAGAACGTCGAGCGCAACATGACGGTGCACCACCTGCCGCCCAAGGAGGCGGCCAAGCGCGCCATGGACGAGGTGTCGGGGCCGGTGATCGCG
The DNA here is from genome assembly GCA_003520365.1 of Massilia sp. Lineage (GTDB taxonomy): Bacteria > Pseudomonadota > Gammaproteobacteria > Burkholderiales > Burkholderiaceae_D > Telluria > Telluria haematophila. The sequence goes on along the minus strand of DOUW01000437.1, from coordinate 5,155 downwards.
ATCGTGCTGGTGCTGTGCGCGGTGTTCGTGCCGGTGGCCTTCCTCGGCGGGATCACCGGCCAGCTGTACAAGCAGTTCGCGATCACCATCGCGATCTCGGTGGTGATCTCGGGGATCGTCGCGCTCACGTTGTCGCCGGCGCTGGCGGCGCTATTGCTGAAACCCGCCCACGGCAAGAAGAACCGTTTCTTCCGCTGGTTCGAGCGCAGCTTCGAGCGCATGACGGCCGGCTACACGCGCGGCGTGGCCCTGGCGATCAAGCGCGCCGGGGTTGCGTTGCTGCTGTTCGTGGGCATGATCGCGCTGTCGGTCGGCATGCTGAGCCGGGTACCGGGCGCCTTCCTGCCGCCCGAGGACCAGGGCTACCTGCTGGGCGCCGTGATCATGCCCGATTCGGCCAGCCTGGACCGCACGAGTGAGGTCGGCAAGCGCGTGACCGAGCATTTCGTCAAGCACCCGGCGGTCGAAGGGGTGGCCGTGATCGACGGCTACAGCCTGCTGGACAACCAGACCAAGAACAACGCCGGCACCTTCTTCGTCGGCTTCACGGACTTCGACGAGCGCTATACCTCGGCCAACATCCGCACCCAGAATGCGCGCGCGGTGCTGCAGGACGCCGCCGCCAAGCTGGGCGACGACCCGCGTGCGCTGGTGTTGCCGGTCAATCCGCCCTCGATCCCGGGCCTGGGCACGACCGGCGGCCTCGAGGTCTGGATCCAGAGCAAGGGCGACAAGAACACCCAGCAGCTGGGCGCGGCGGTGGCCGACTACCTGGCGCAGCTGAAGAAGGCGCCCGAGATCGGGCGCGCCACGGCCACCTTCAACGCCAGCTCGCAGCAGCTGCTGGTCGACGTCGACCGCGACAAGGCCGAAACGCTCGGGGTGCCGGTGGAGGAAGTGTATGGCACGCTGCAAACCATGTTCGGCTCGCTCTACGTCTCGCAGTTCATCAAGTCGAGCCGGCTGTGGCAGGTGATCTTGCAGGCCGAGCCGAACTACCGCCTGAAGCCGGAAGACCTGGAGCGCCTGTACGTACGCAGCCGCGACAATGCCATGGTGCCGCTGTCGGCGGTGGTGACCAACCGTTACGTCACCGGACCCGACCTGATGACGCGCTTTAACAACTTCCCGGCGGTGAAGGTGACCGCGACCGCGGCGCCGGGCTACAGCTCGGGCCAGACCATCGCGGCACTCGAGCGCGTCGGCGCCCAGGCGCTGTCGTCGGACTTCGGCCTGGCCTGGAGCGGCGAAGCCTTCGAGGAGAAGAAGGCCGGCAGCACTTCGGCCTCGGTGTTCGCCTTCGGCCTGGTGATGGTGTTCCTGATCCTGGCGGCGCAGTACGAAAAATGGTCGCTGCCCTTCGGCGTGCTGCTGGCCGTGCCTTTCGCCCTGTTCGGCGCGGTGCTGGCGGTGATGCTGCGCGGCCTGTCGAACGACATCTACTTCCAGATCGGCCTGACCATGCTGGTCGCGCTGGCGGCCAAGAACGCGATCCTGATCTTCGAGTTCGCCGTGCTCAACCGCGAGAACGGGGCCTCGTACTACGACGCGGCCATCACCGCCGCCCGCGAACGCCTGCGCCCGATCGTCATGACCTCGGTCGCCTTCATCCTCGGCTGCGTGCCGCTGGCGATCGCGACCGGCGCCTCGGCCAACAGCCGGATCTCGATCGGCACCGGCGTGATCGGCGGGATGCTGGCGGCCACCGTGATCGCCGTGTTCTGGATTCCGATGTTTTACTACGTGATCGAGACGATGGTGGAGCGCTTCGGCCGCCGCAAGGCGAAAGGGCAGCCAACGCCCGAGACCGGGCCGCAACTGCCGGCCAGCGGGGCCAGCGCCGGCCACGTGCCACGTTCGCGGCCACCGGGGGAGTGACATGATGCGTGAGATGAAACGGCTCCACAGCCTGCTGCTGGGCGCCGGCCTGCTGGCCGGTTGCACCGTCGGCCCCGACTACCAGCGCCCCGCGGTCGACACGCCGCAGTCGTTCCGCTTCCAGGGCAACGAAGCGCCCGCGCTGGCGAACAGCCTCTGGTGGGAGCAGTTCGGCGATCCCACCCTGAACGACCTGATCGCCGTCGCCCTGCGCGAAAACCAGGACGTGAAGATCGCCGCCAGCCGCATCGAACTCTTCCTCGGCCAGTACGCGAGCACGCGCGCGCTGGCCTTGCCCCAGGTGGGTGCGAACCTCGGTGGACGCCGCCAGCGCCAGCCCGAGGGCGAGCTCGGCCAGGCGGTCGAGCCCATCCTCGAACAATACGAGGGTACGCTGTCGGTGAGCTGGGAGCTGGACCTGTTCGGCAGGCGCCGGCGCGAGACCGAGGCCGCGCGCGCCCAGGTGCTGTCGAGCGAGGAAGGGCGGCGCGCCACCGTGCTGACGCTGGTGTCGTCGGTGGCGCAGACCTACA
>DOUW01000437.1:0-2736 GCA_003520365.1 Massilia sp. | reverse complement strand
ACCGCGCGCGACACGGCCAGCAGCCGGGAACGTTCCTACCTGTTGTTCAAGGACAGGTTCGAGGGCGGCACGGTATCGGAGCTGGAACTCGCCCAGACCCAGTCCCTGTTCGAGGCCTCGCTGGTCGAGATCCCGCGCCTGGAGGCGCTGATCGGCCAGCAGGAAAACGCGCTGTCGGTGCTGTTGGGACGCAATCCGGGACCGATCCGCGCCGGTCAGCCGCTGCAGGCGCTGGCGTTGCCGGTGGTGCCGTCCGGGCTGCCGTCCGAACTGCTGGAGCGCCGGCCCGACCTGCGCCAGGCCGAGCAGGACCTGATCGCCGCCAACGCCCTGATCGGCGCGGCGCGCGCGCAGTATTTTCCGACCATTTCGCTGACCGGGCTGTTCGGCTACATCAGCAAGGATTTTTCCAACCTGTTCTCCGGGCCGAGCAAGGTCTGGTCCTACGGGCTGGCGGCGTCGGCGCCGATCTTTACCGGCGGCGGCATTGCCGGCCAGGTCCAGCAGGCCGAGGCCCAGCAGCAGGAGGCGCTGGCGCGCTACCGGAAAGCGATCCAGGTGGCGTTCCAGGAAGTGTCGGACGCCCTGATCTCCCACACCAAGTCGCGCGAGCAGCTCGGCTTCCAGGACCGCCAGGTGGGTACGCTGCGCAACTACCTGGAGCTGGCGCGGCTGCGCTACGACGAGGGCTACACCAGCTACATCGAAGTGCTCGACGCCGAGCGCACCCTGTTCGAGGCCGAGGTGGCCTATGCCCAGACCCAGTCGCAGGTGTATGTATCGCTGGTAAACCTGTACAAGGCGATGGGGGGCGGCTGGGTCCTCGAGGCCGAACGCATGGCGACGCCGATGGCGGCGCGCTAGCGCTGGCCGCGACAGGGAAGCGCCAGGCAGGCGCCGCGGAGGATGAGCACATGAAAGCGAAGCGATTGTTGGCCTGCGTGCTGTCCGCGCAGTTGTCAGTGCTGGCAGGCCTGCCGGCGCAGGCCCAGGCCCAGGCACCGGCGCAGGACCCGGGCTGGCCGCGCGAACTCACGGTGGAGCGCGCCCGGCTGGTGTACTACGAGCCCCAGGTCGACGCCTGGAAGAATTTCCGCGAGCTCGATTTCCGGCTCGCCTTCGAGCTGACCCCGGCGGACGGCAAGCCAGCGGTCGGCATCGCCAAGATCCACGCCCGCACCGACGTCGACGTCGATACGCGCAACGCCGTGATCCGCAACCTGGACGTGGTCGAGACCCGCTTTCCCGCCGCCCAGCCGGAGGAACAGAAGCGGCTCGACGCGCTGTTCCGGCGCTTCGTGGCGAGCCGCGGCGATATTCCGATCGCGCTCGACCGGCTGGTGGCGCTCGCCGACAAGCCGCAGGCGGCACCGAAGGGCGTGGCGGTGCGTAACGACCCGCCCGCGATCTTCGTGGCCTACCAGCCGGCGGTCCTGCTGCAGACCGACGGCAAGCCGGTCACCGCCCGGACCGCGAAGGGCGACGTCGAATTCATCGTGAACGCCAACTGGCCGGTGCTGCGTCCGCCCGGCGACGGCAGCTACTACCTGTTCGACGATGTGCTGTGGCTGAGCGCCGCGCGGCTGGAGGGCCTCTGGCAACCGGCCGGCCAGCTGCCCGGGGCGCTGACCCAGGCGCTGGACGATCCGCAATGGGCCGACCTCAAGAAGGTATCCAGCAAGGCGCCGGCCAAGCCGAAGGTGGTGCCGGCCGTGTTCTTCAGCAGCGTGCCGGCCGAGGTCATCGTCTTCGACGGCAAGCCGACCTATGCACCGATTCCCGGCACCGAACTGGTCTACGCGAAGAACACCGACGCCGACCTGTTCGTCCACACACGAACCAACACCTATTACTTCCTGGCTGCCGGACGCTGGTTCCGTGCCGCCAGCCTGGACGGGCCGTGGCGCTTCGCCTCGGCCGACCTGCCGCCGGATTTCGCCCGCATTCCGCTCGACAGCCCGGCCTCGCGTGTGCTGGTGTCGGTGCCCGGCAGCGAAGCCGCCAAGGACGCGGTGCTGCTGGCCCAGGTGCCGACCCGCGTCACGCTCGACCCGAAGCAGGCCGCCGCGCTGGTCGACGTGCGCTACGACGGCCCGCCCGAGTTCAAGCCGATCGAGGGCACCACGCTCTCGTACGCAGCCAATTCGCCGGACCGGGTGATCAAGGTGAACAACCAGTACTACCTGTGCGAGAACGGCGCCTGGTTCTACTCGAGCGCACCGACCGGGCCCTGGACCACGGCGCCCTCGGTGCCGAGCGAGATCTATACCATTCCGCCCAGCTCGCCGGTGTACAACGTCACCTACGTGACCCAGACCACGCACCCCAGCGGCTACGTCGACGCCAGCTATACGGCGGGCTACTTCGGCACCTTCGTGCTGGGCCTGGCGGCCGGGGCCATCATCGCCGACGGCTCCGGCTACTGGTATCCACCGTACTACCATTATCCCGCCTACGGCTACCCGGTGTACCGCCCCTATGCCGCCACCTATGGCGTGGGCTCCTTCTACAATCCCTATACCGGGGCCTACGGCGCTTCGCGCGGCGTCTACGGTCCCTACGGCGGCATCACCGGCAGCGCCAGCTACAACCCCTATACCGGCACCTATGCCCGCGCCGGCTCGGCCTACGGACCCTATGGCAGCCGGGCCTCGGCCGCCGCCTACAATCCCTATACCGGTGCATCGGCGCGCGCCGGCGCGGTCTCCGGACCCGGCGGCAGCGCCGCCTGGGCCG
>DOUW01000351.1:2030-11245 GCA_003520365.1 Massilia sp. | reverse complement strand
CTTCCCAGGCCGGGGCCGGGCGGGCTTCGCGGTCCGGCTTTTCCAGCAGCAGCGGCACGTCGCCGCGGCCGAGTTTCGCCAGCGCGGCGGCGATGTCGACCGCCGGCACGTTCTGCTCGCGCTCGTATTCCTCGATCAGGGAGCGGAACTGCTCCAGGCCGCCCGCGGCCAGGGTCTCGGTGATCTGGTCCTTGAACTTGGCGATGCGCACGTCGTTCACCGCCTTCACGGTCGGCAGCGTCAGCGGCGACACCGGCTGGCGCGTGGCGCGCTCGATGGCTTTCAAGAGGCCGCGCTCGCGCGGGGTGATGAACAGGATCGCCTCGCCGCTGCGCCCCGCGCGGCCGGTGCGGCCGATGCGGTGGGTGTAGCTTTCCGGGTCGGACGGCACGTCGTAGTTGATGACGTGGCTGATGCGGTCCACGTCCAGGCCGCGCGCGGCGACGTCGGTGGCGACCAGGATGTCGATCTTGCCGTTCTTGAGCTGCTCGATGGTGCGCTCGCGCTGCTGCTGGGCCATGTCGCCGTTGATCGCCGTGGCCGCGAAGCCGCGCGCCTGCAGCTTGGTCGCCAGTTCCTCGGTGCCCAGCTTGGTGCGGGCGAAGATGATCATGCCGTCGAACGGCTCGGCCTCGAGGATGCGGGTCAGCGCGTCGAGCTTCTGCATGCCCGCCACCAGCCAGTAGCGCTGGGTGATGTTCTCGGCGGTGCCGGTTTTCGCGGCGACCGTCACTTCCGACGGGTCGCGCAGGTAGGTCTTGGCGATGCGCTTGATCGCCGGCGGCATGGTGGCGGAGAACAGCGCGATCTGGCGTTCGTCCGGAATCTGCTGCAGGATCTGTTCGACGTCGTCGATGAAGCCCATGCGCAGCATTTCGTCGGCCTCGTCCAGCACCAGGGTTCTCAGCTGCGACAGGTCGAGCGAGCCCTTTTCGATGTGGTCGATCACGCGACCCGGCGTGCCGACAATGACCTGCACGCCGCGGCGCAGGGCCGACAACTGCGGACCGTAGCTCTGGCCGCCGTAGATCGGCAGCACATGGAAGTTCTTCATGTGCGCGGCATAGCTCTGGAAGGCTTCGGCGACCTGGATCGCCAGTTCACGCGTGGGCGCCAGCACCAGCGCCTGCGGCGCGCTCTGCTTGGTGTCGATGCGCGACAGCACCGGCAGCGCGAAGGCGGCGGTCTTGCCGGTACCGGTCTGCGCCTGTCCCAGCACGTCGCGGCCTTCCATCAGCAGGGGAATGGTGGCGGCCTGGATCGGCGACGGCGTTTCGTAGCCGACGTCCTTCAGCGCCTTGAGGATGGGCGCCGGGATGTTCAGGTCGGAAAACGATGGGATGGGGGTGTCAGACATGGATGAGTTGCTCTTAAATTAATGCGAAAGCGATAGTTTACACCGTCGCCCAGGCAGACGTGGGCCGATTGGCTTGCGTCGCCGAAATTGCAATAGAAAAAAGCCCTTGCAGGCATGGTTGCCTGCAAGGGCTGCTACCGATATCGCCGCCCGGAAGCGGCGCGTAAAACTTACAGTTTGTAGTTCAGGCCCAGCAGCATCTGGCGGCCGTATTTCGTGTAGCCACGCGGACGGTCCTTGGTGCCGGCATAGGTCTCGAAGTTGGTGTCGGTCAGGTTGTTGACCTGGAACAGCACCGACAGACCCTTGACTTGCGGGAAGTCGTAGCCCAGCTGCAGGTCGACGACCTTGTCCGCCTTCACGAAGGTCAGTTCGTTGGCGCCGCCGATGCCGCCGATCTCGCCGACGAAGTCGCTGCGATAACGCTGGCTGACGCGGGCCGAGAAACCGTCCTTCTCGTAGTAGCCGGTCACGTTGAAGACACGCTTGGACAGGCCCGGCAGCGGGATGTCCATGCCGCCGAAGCGCTGGTCTTCGATGGTGATCTGGCTGCTGGTGAACGAGGCGTTGGCGGTGATGCCGAAGCCGTCGAGCATCGGGTGGATCATGTCCAGCGGGGTCGACACCGCGAACTCCAGGCCCGACAGGCGGCCGCCTTCGCCGTTGCGCGGCTGGCTCATGGTACCGATGTCGCTGGTCGCACCTTCCAGGCGGTACTCGGAGAAGTCACGCGGCATGGTGATGTTGTAGATGTACGACTTCAGGTCCTTGTAGAAACCTGCGGCCGACACATAACCCTTGTTGCCGAAGTACTTCTCGTACGACAGGTCGATCTGCGATGCGCGCCACGGATCGAGCTGGGCGTTGCCGCCGTTGCCCCATGGGGTGCCGGTGCTTTGCTGGGTCAGGCCGACTTCCAGCGCGGCGTTCAGCTCGTTGAGCTTGGCGCGAGCCAGGGTCTTGCCCAGGCCCAGGCGCACGACCTGCTCGTTCGGCAGGGTCCAGGCCAGGTTCAGGCTCGGCAGGTAGTCGGTGTAGGACTTGCCGTCGGTCAGCGGGACCAGGTCGGCGAACGGCCAGGCGCGCAGCGTGTTCGCGGTCGAGCTCTGGTCGGTCTTGACGACCTGGACGCCGACGTTACCGCGCAGCGGCATCGACATCAGTTCGGTGTCGATGTTCAGCTTGACGTAGCCGGTCTTGACCTTCTCGTCGATGCTCCAGTTCTTGGTCGCGCCCCATGGCACCAGGATCGACGGGGTGTACGGGCCGAAGTTCTGGGCCAGCACGCCGTTGATGTCCCAGCTCAGGGTGTTCGGCAGCGCGTACAGGTTTTGCGAGCCGTTGATCACGTTGGCCGCGAAGCTGCCGTCGCCAATCTTGTTGAAGCCGGTTTCCAGGTGCTCTTTTTCCTTCGAGCGCTTGGAGACGTTGAAGCCGACTTCGACGCTGCTGAACGGACCGTCGGCGAACTTGTATTCGACGCTGGCGCGGGCCGAGTTCAGCTTGTCGGTCAGGTTCGGGGCGTTGACATAGCCTTCGCCGAACTGGCCGCCGATGCGGATGTCGTTCGGGTTATCGTAGGAACCCGACAGGTTCAGCGCGGGAATGGCGCTGCCGCCCATGTAGTCGAAGCCCAGGGTCTGGCGCGCCTGGCGGCCGGCGTTGATCTCGACCAGCTCTTCCTTGTGGTCGGCCTTCGAGTGGCTCAGGTCGATGATGCCGACCCAGTCGCCCGAGGTGAAGCGGTTGTTCCAGCCGATCGCGGTCAGCTTGTCTTCGCGGATCATGCGGTTGTTGCGCACCACCGGGTTGACGTCGTTGGCGAGACCGGCGCGCATCACGCCGTTGACGATGGTCGGGTTGGCGAAGCTGACGGTGCCGTCGTCCTTCATCGGGATTTCCATGCCGCGACGGATCTCTTCCTGGTCGAAGCGCGAGTGGTAGGCGTCGATGGTCGAGGTGAAGTTGCGGTTCGGGCGGTATTCGAGCACGCCCATCAGGCCGTCGCGCACCTGGTCGCCGGTGACGGCCAGGGCCTTGATGCCTTTCGGTACCTTGACGGTCTGGCCGTTGACGGTGGCGTCGACCCAGTCCCAGGCCTCGAAGGTCTCGGAGACGTTCGGCTTGTCCTGGCGCGCGTAGCCGATCGCCACGCCGATGGTGCGGTTGGCGAACTGGTCGACGTAGGAAGCGCTGATGCGGCTGCCGGTGTCCGGCGAACCGGCGCTGACCGAACCCTTGGAATTCTTTTCGCCGCGCACGTTGATGCTGATGGCGCGCTCACGCAGCGACAGCGGCTTGATGGTCTGCATGTCGACCGTGCCCGACAGGCCCTGGCCGACGACGCCGGCGTCCGAGGTCTTGTACACGGTGACGCCGTTGATCAGCTCCGACGGGTACTGGTCGTATTCGACGGTACGGTTGGCGCTGGTGCTGACCTGCTCGCGGCCGTTCAGCAGCGCGGTCGACAGGTCGCCCGAGGTGCCGCGGATGCTGATCTGCTGTGCCTGGCCATTCACGCGCTGCGACGACAGGCCCGGCAGGCGGGCCAGCGACTCGGCGATCGAGATGTCCGGCAGTTTGCCGATGTCTTCGGCGGAAATGGCTTCGACGATGCCGGTGGCATCGCGCTTGACGGTGATGGCGTCCTCGATGGCGCGGCGGATACCGGTGACCTGCACGGTCTGGATCGGCGCTTCGGCAGCCGGCTCGGTGACGGCGGTTTGCGCGTAGGCGTTACCTGCCATGGCGGTCACGAAGATGGCGCAGCCGGTTGCAACCGGGCTCAGCTGGAATACAAGGCCTGCCGTGTTCGCAGCGCGCTTGTTTGCGAAAATTTTCATTTGTCCCCTCAGTCAGAACTACATAATTTCCCGGAAACAGCTTCAGAGCCACGGCACGGGATCCAAACCAACGTCTTTTTTAGACGTTCTGTCAACGATTCTGTACTAAAACTAGATGCACTGTCAACGGGAGTTGCTTGACACTACGGCGAACCGCAGCCTTTCTTCCTATTGTATAGAATGAAAAACGAAGAACGTTGTATTCGGGCTACAGAACACCGTATGCACGGGTGTAGTCGGACTACAAACTGCTTACTTTTCACCAAGTGAGTGCAGGAACGCACCAGCCTGGTGCGTTTTTTATCTGGTTTTTATAGCTGAAAAGGTAACGGGACATGATCCCGGCCGCGGCAGGACTGCCTGGCACCTGTCCGGGAATGCACTTCCCGACAATCGCGAGCACGGTCGTATGTACTTAAACTAGCAACTCGTCCGCGTTGTCGCTTGGGCAGCGCTATAGTATGCTTCCCTCCATAATAGAGAGACAACCGGACGCGCCTGACGCGATCGGCTAAATAATATGTAGCGAAACTACCTCTCCCGCCCTCCTGCGTTCTGCGCAGCCCTCCATTTCTCGCCGAGACCGCCATGAGACGTTCTTTTGCAACACTTTTCCTTGCCGCCAGCTGCGCCGGCGCCTTTGCCGCCACGCCGACCGCCATCGAACACATGGAACCGCCGTTCTGGTGGGCCGGCATGCAACACAAGGGCCTGCAGTTGATGGTCCATGGCAAGGACATCGGCCGCATGGAAGCGGCGCTCGACTACCCGGGCGTGCGCCTGGTCTCGACCACCCGGGTGCCGAATGCGAACTACCTGTTCGTCGACCTCGAGATCGGGCCCGAGGCGCAGCCGGGCGACTTCGACATCGTGTTCAAGGGCGACGGCCGCAGCGAGCGCTATCGCTACCGGCTGCTGGCGCGCGAACCGGGCTCGGCGCAGCGTCAGGGCTTCGGGCCGGGCGACGCCATCTACCAGATCATGCCGGACCGCTTCGCCAACGGCATTCCTGCGAACGACAACGTGGCCGGCATGCGCGAACAGGCCGGCCGCAGGCACGGGGGCAGGCGCCATGGCGGCGACATCCAGGGCGCCATCGACCACCTCGACTACATCGCCGGCCTGGGCTTCACCCAGCTGTGGCCGACGCCCCTGGTCGAGAACGACTCCCCGGCGTACTCGTATCACGGCTACGCCGCCACCAACCATTACAGGATCGACCCGCGCTACGGCAGCAACGAGGACTTCGTGCGCCTCTCCCGCGAAGCGAAGCAGCGCGGCGTGGGCCTGATCCAGGACGTGGTGCTGTCCCACATCGGCAAGCACCACTGGTGGATGAAGGATTTGCCGACGCCGGACTGGATCAACTACGGCGGCAAGTTCATCCCGACCCAGCATCACCGCGTCGCGGTGCAGGACCCGTATGCCTCGCAGGCCGACAGCGACAACTTCACCAGAGGCTGGTTCGTCGAAGGCATGCCGGACCTGAACCAGACCAATCCGCTGGTCGCCAACTACCTCATCCAGAACAACATCTGGTGGATCGAATACGCCGGCCTGTCCGGCCTGCGCATCGACACCTACGGCTATTCCGACGGCGCCTTCCTGACCGAGTACACCAGGCGCCTGATGGCCGAGTACCCGCGCCTGAACATGGTGGGCGAGGAATGGAGCGTGCGCGTTCCCGTCGTGGCGCGCTGGCAGCGCGGGAAGGCCAACTTCGACGGCTACACCAGCCACCTGCCCAGCCTGATGGACTTTCCGCTGGTCGATGCGATGCGCAATGCGCTCTCGAAGACCGGCGAGGAGAACAGCCTGAACGAGGTCTACGAGACGCTCTCGCTCGACTACCTGTACCCGGAACCCGGGAACCTGGTGCTGTTCGGCGGCAACCACGACATGGCGCGCATGTTCAGCGCCGTCGGCGAAGACTTCGCGCGCTGGCGCATGAATTTGGTGTTCCTGATGACGATGCCGCGCATCCCGCAGTTCTACACTGGCGACGAGATCCTGATGACCAGCACGGTGAAAGGCCGCGACGACGCCAGTTACCGCCGCGACTTCCCCGGCGGCTGGGCGGGCGACAAGGTAAATGCCTTCAGCGGCGCTGGCCTCACCAGCCAGCAGCGCGCGGCGCAGGACCTGGTGCGCAAGCTTGCCAACTGGCGCAAGAACGAACCGGTCATCCACAGCGGGCGCCTGATGCATTTCGGCCCCGAACGGAACACCTGGGTGTACTTCCGATATAACCAAGACAAACGCATCATGATCGCCATGAACAACAACGAAAAACCGATGACCCTGCCGACCGCGCGTTTCCAGGAGATGCTCAAGGGGGCGCCTGGCGGCGTCGATGTCCTGAGCGGGCAGCACTTCGACCTGGGCCGCGAACTGCGCCTGGCGCCGAAGTCGGTCGTCGTCATCGAACTGCCGGGGGCATGATGAAAATCTCCGTACTCGCACTCTCGCTCGCTCTCGTCTTCAGCGCCGCACAGGCGGTCGAAAAGCCCGGCATCGACGCCTTCTTCGACGCCATGGCGATCCATGCGCAACCCGGCCAGCAGGCGCGCTTCGTCGCCGGCGACAACCTGGCCGGCTATTTCGAGGCCTTCACCCACAGCTACGACAAGGGCGAAGGCTACGTCTTCAAGAGCGGCACCGTCTTCCACAACTACATGAGCTTCGCCGACGGCGTGCAGAACGACCGCAGCGGCGGGAGCGAAGAGGTGCTGCCCTGGGGCCACCGCGTGCGCTACGCCAACGGCGCGCGCGAGGAGCTGGCGCTGCTCTCGAAGCAGCAGGCGCTCGCGCTGCGCGTGACCAGTGCGAAGGACGCGACGCTGGCCCTGCGCCCCCTGCTCAAGACGGCAGGCGGCGTGACCCAGGCCGACGGCATCGTCACCGTGGCGCCCGGCAAGGGCGCGGCCATGTTCATGGCGCTCGCCGCCGACCGGCCGTTCATCCTGCGCGAAGACCTGACGCTGGCGACAAAGGCGCCCGCGACATCGTTCACCGTGATCGCCGCCTTCGGCGCCACCGCCGCCGAAGCAGCCGCACGCGCACGCACGCTGGCGCAGGGCGATGCGTTCGCCGCCGAGCGCCGGGTGACGTACGAGGCGCTGACGCGCAGCTACCTGGCCACCAGCGATCTTGCGTACAACAAGGCGCTGAACTGGGCCAAGGCCTCGGCGCGCATGTTCGTGGTCGAGGAATACGGCACCGGCATGTGGGCCGGCCTGCCCTGGTTCCGCGAGAACTGGGGCCGCGACACCTTCATCGCCCTGCCCGGCACGCTGCTGGTGGCGGGCGACTTCGCATCCGCCAAGGCTGTGCTGGCCAACTTCGCGCGCTACCAGAACCTGCGCGCGCCGCGCGACAAGGATTACGGACGCATCCCGAACCGCGTCTCGCCCTCCGAGATCATCTACAACACGGTGGACGGCACGCCCTGGATGCTGCGCGAGGCGATCGAGACCATCCGCTACACGGGCGACCGCGCCTTCGCCGCCGAGATGTACAAGCTCGCCGTGCCCTACTTCGAGGGCGCGGTCGCCAACTACATGGACCCGGACGGCCTGCTGCGCCATGCGGCGTCCGACACCTGGATGGACGCGCGCGTCGAGAACCCGCTTCACCAACCCTGGTCGGACCGCGGCCCGCACGCGGTCGAGATCCAGGCCCTGTGGTACACCGCGCTGCAGTCCGGCGCCATGCTGGCCAGCCAGGCCGGCGACCATGCCCGCGCCCGCGAATGGTCGACGCTGGCGGCCAAGGTGCAGGCCAGCTTCCTGCGCCGCTTCTGGGATGGCAAGACCATGGCCGACCGCCTGCGTGCCGACGGCAGCCGCGACACCAAGCTGCGCCCGAACCAGCTGATGCTGGCCTCGATTCCCTTCGACGACTTCGTGCCGGGCGAGGTGCAGGCCAAGGTGACGAAGAATGCCGTATCTGGCCTGCTCTACCCCTACGGCATCGCCTCGCTGGCCCAGGACGACGTCTACTTCCACCCGCGCCACGAGAACCCGGCCTTCCACCACAAGGACGCGGCCTACCACAACGGCACCATCTGGGGCTGGAACGCCGGCTTCACGGTGACCGCCCTGAACCGCTTCGGCTACCAGGATTTGAGCTGGCCGCTGACGCAGAACCTGGGCGCCCAGATCCTTGGCCTGGGGACGCTGGGCAGCATGAGCGAAAACCTCGACGCCCTGCCGCGCGAGGACGGCAGCCTGACCCCGACCGGCACCTTCGCCCAGTCCTGGAGCGTGGCAGAGTACGCGCGCAACGCCTACCAGGACTACGTCGGCTTCCGGCCCGACCTGCTTGCCAACACGCTGGTGTTCGAGCCGGCCATTCCGACCGGCTGGCGCGATTTCGGCGCGGCCCTGCCCTTCGGCGCCGACGAAAGCGTGGACGTGGACTTCGAGCGCACCAGGGATGGCGAACGCTGGACCTTCACCCTGCGCGGCAAGACCGCGCGCACGCTGCGGATGATCTATTTGAACCCGGACAAGAGCCGCTCGCAGGTCGCCTTCACCCTGGCTCCGGGCAAGGCGGCGACGCTGGCGATCGCCGGCGGGCGCGCCCTGCTCGACGGCCGCGCGTTGAAGGCGCAGGCCGCGCGCCCCTCGCATGCGGCAACCATCGGCAAGCTGGACTTCGTGCAGCCGAAGGTCTACCGTAGCCAGGACTTCCCGATGCTGCGCGGCCAGGATGTCCTGCGCGGCATCGTCGAACGCAACGAATACCGCTGACAGGAGTGCCGATGTCGTCATCCCAATGGCTGCTGGGCGCAGCCTTCTTCACCAGCGCGGCTGCTGCCGTTGCTACCTCGGCGGATCCCGGCCCGCTGCTCCAGGACTTCTTTGTCCGCGGCGGCTTCAACGGCTGGGGCACCGAGCACCGGCTCCAGTACCAGGGCGACGGCGTCTATGCCGCCGAGGTGCTGATCGGTCCCGGCAACCATGGCTTCAAGATCGGCAGCCGCGACTGGCGCCAGGAATGGGTGCTCGATA
>DOUW01000351.1:0-1973 GCA_003520365.1 Massilia sp. | reverse complement strand
GAATGGGTGCTCGATAGCGGCAAGAGCGTGCGCGTCCAGCCCGACCAGGCGCTGCGCCTGGAGACCCAGGCCGGCCCCGAGGACTACCTGTTCGTGCGCAGCACCGGCACCTACCGCTTCACCGTCGATGCGCGCAACCCGGCCGCGCCGCTGTTGCGCGTCACGCGGCTGGCGCCTGCCGCGGCGGCTTCGAAGGACGACCCGCACGCCGGCCGCGCACGGATCTCCACCCTGGCCTGGCCCACCTGGGACGGCAAGCAGGAACAGGCGCGATTCTCGCTGGTCGATCCGGAAGCCCAGCTGCGCAGCTACACGCATTCGACCACGCTGGCGCTGCGCGACCCCGTGCCCCAACACGCCACCTACGCCGAAAGCGCGGACCGCCCCTACACCCGCAGCGGCAACCTTGCCTTCGACGCGCTGTTCGCGCTGGCCGGCAGCGAGATGGCGCAGGACGCGGTCAGCGACATCCGCGACGGCAACTACAACGGTGGCGCCGCGATCCCCTGCGACTGCTTCGAGACCGGCGAGAAATGGCATTACGTCTGGACCCGCGACCTGTCCTACGCGGCCGACCTCGGCCTGGCCCTGCTCGACCCGGCGCGGGTGCGCAACTCGCTCGATTTCAAGCTGGCCGCCTACCGCCAGGGCGCAACGAAAGCGCCGCAGGTGCCCGGCACGAACGACGGTTTGCAGGTCGTGCAGGACACCGGCAGCGGCGGCAGCTGGCCGGTCAGCACCGACCGCGTCACCTGGGCCTTCGCGGCCGAGGAAGTGCTGCGCACCCTGCCTCCGGCCGAACGCGCCGCCTTTGCCGCGCGGGCGCTGCAGGCGCTGGCGAACACGATCGAGATCGACCGCGTCGCCGCCTTCGATCCGCAGGACGGCCTATACACCGGCGAGCAGAGCTTCCTCGACTGGCGCGACCAGAGCTATGCCAGCTGGATCGTCGACGACCTGGCCTCGATGTCGAGCGCCAAGGCGGTCTCGACCAACGCCACCCACTACCAGGCCCTGAGGCTGGCCGCGAAGCTGGCGCGCGAACAGAAGGACACGGCCCGCGCCGCGCGTTACGAAGGCTGGGCGGCCGACCTGAAACGCGCGATCAACCGGAAACTGTGGCTGCCGGACGCCGGCATGTACAGCAGCCTCACCGCCGCCCATTTCGACGGCGCGCCGCTGCACAAGTTCGACTGGCTGGGCCAGTCGCTGGCGATCATCACCGGCATCGCCGACGCCAGCCAGGCGCGCAGCATCCTGGCACGCTACCCGCACGGCCCGATGGGTCCGCCCGTGATCTGGCCCCAGCAGCAGGGCGCGCCGGTCTACCACAACCGCGCCATGTGGCCCTTCGTTACCGGCTATGGATTGAAAGCCGCCGCCCTCGGCGGCAATGCCAGCGTGGCCGACGCCGCCTACGACTCGCTGATGCGCGGCGCGGCGCTGAACATCTCGAACATGGAGAACCTCGAGTGGCTATCGGGCCAGCCGCTGCTGCTCGACGAACGGCATCCGGAGCTGATCGGCCCGGTGATCAATTCGCGGCGCCAGCTGTGGTCGGTCGGCGCCTATCTCGGCATGGTGATCGAGTCCGTGTTCGGGGTGTCGGCGCGCGACGAGGGCATTGCCCTGCGCCCCTTCGTGACGGCGAAGCTGCGACGCGAGACCTTCGGCGGGACCGACCAGGTCGCGCTGCACAACCTGCGCCTGCGCGGCCAGCGCATCGCGGTGCGCCTGCTGCTGCCTGCCGCGAGCAAGGGCAATGGGTACTACCAGGTCGCGGGCGTGATGCACAACGGCGCACCGGCGGGTGCCACGATTCCCTGGACGGCGCTACGCGACGGCGACATGATCGAGGTGAAGCTGGGCGCGCTGGTGGAAGGCGACAGCGCCATCCGCCGCGTGAACGGCGATCCCTACGTCGAAGCGCCCGCCGTGTTCGCGCCGCGCGAGCCGGCGATCGACGCGCTGCA
>DOUW01000202.1:490-7175 GCA_003520365.1 Massilia sp. | reverse complement strand
ACAGTGATCACCTCCCGACTCGGCGTCGCGATCGTCGCGCCCGCCGGCTATACGCCCGACCAGGCCGCGGTTGCGCGCGGCATCGCCCGCCTCGAGGCCCATGGCTGCCTCGTCCACAACTACTACGACCCGGACGCCGTCCACCAGCGCTTCGGCGGGACCGACGAGGCCCGCCTGGCCCAGCTGTACGCGGGGGCCGACGACCCCGACGTGCAGCTCGTGATGGCGGTGCGCGGCGGCTACGGCCTGACCCGCCTGCTGCCGCACATCGACTTCGAACGCCTGGCCGCCAGCGGCAAGCTGTTCGTCGGCTATTCCGACATCACGGCGCTGCAGATGGGCCTGTACACGAAGACGGGCGCGCTCAGCTATGCCGGCCCCTTGCTGGCCGGCGACTTCGGCGCCGAGGAACCGTGCGACTTCACCCTGGCGCAGTTCTGGGACTGCCTGGCCGGCCCCACCCACCGCATCGTGGAGGAGGCCAGCGGCAACCCTCTCGTCGACGTGGCGGGCACGATCTGGGGCGGCAACCTGGCGATGCTGGCCTCGCTGCTCGGCACCGAATGGTTCCCGCGCATCGAGGGCGGCATCCTGTTCGTGGAAGACATCGCCGAGCATCCCTACCGCGTCGAGCGCATGCTGCTGCAGCTGATGCAGGCCGGCGTGCTCGGCCGCCAGCAAGCCCTGGTGCTCGGCGACTTTTCCGGCTACAAGCTCGGCGCCATGGACAACGGCTACGATTTCGACGCCATGCTGGCCCACCTGCGCGCGACGCTGCCGATCCCCGTGCTGACGGGCCTGAGCTTCGGCCACGTGCCGCGCCGGGTGACGATTCCGTTCGGGGCCCAGGCGCGGCTGCAGTCGGACGCGGCGGGCTTCACGCTCGCGCTGTCCGACTACCCCACGTTGCGCCGCGCATAGTGTGGACCGTGTTTCCATCCTTGCACTGCGCCAGTCGCCGTCCTGGGTGGTAAAATAGACGGTTAATTGCAAACTTCGCTTTAAAGGTTCCCACCAGTGCTCAGTACAGCCAACATCACGATGCAATTCGGCGCCAAGCCGTTGTTCGAGAATATCTCCGTCAAATTTGGCGAAGGCAACCGTTATGGCCTGATCGGCGCCAACGGCTGCGGCAAGTCAACCTTCATGAAGATCCTCGGCGGCGACCTCGAGCCGTCGGCCGGCAACGTCAGCCTCGACCCGGGCGAGCGCCTCGGCAAGCTGCGCCAGGACCAGTTCGCCTATGAAGACGTGCGCGTGCTCGACGTCGTCATGATGGGCCACACCGAGCTGTGGAACGCCATCGCCGAACGCGACGCCATCTACGCCAATCCGGAAGCGACCGACGACGACTACATGAAGGCCGCCGAGCTCGAGGGCAAGGTCGCCGAATACGACGGCTACTCGGCCGAAGCGCGCGCCGGCGAACTGCTGCTGGGCCTGGGCATCGGCACCGACCTGCACCACGGCCCGATGAGCGCGGTCGCTCCGGGCTGGAAGCTGCGCGTGCTGCTGGCCCAGGCGCTGTTCTCGGATCCGGACATCCTGCTGCTGGACGAACCGACCAACCACCTGGACATCCACACGATCCGCTGGCTGGAAGACATCCTCAACCAGCGCAACTCGACGATGATCATCATCTCGCACGATCGCCACTTCCTGAACCAGGTCTGCACCCACATCGCCGACATGGACTACGGCACGCTGAAGGTCTACCCGGGCAGCTACGACGACTACATGCTGGCCTCGACCCAGGCCCGCAACCAGCAGCTGGCCAACAACGCCAAGGCCAAGGAAAAGGTCGCCGAACTGCAGGACTTCGTGCGCCGCTTCTCGGCCAACAAGTCCAAGGCCCGCCAGGCGACGTCGCGCCTGAAGATGATCGACAAGATCAAGATCGAGGAATTCAAGCCGTCTTCGCGCGCCTATCCGTTCGTCCGCTTCGAGGGCGAGAAGAAGCTCCACCGCCTGGCGGTGGAAGCCGAAGGCCTGACCAAGTCCTACGACCGCACGCTGTTCAAGAACTTCTCGGTCATGGTCGAGGCGGGTGAGCGCATCGCGATCATCGGCGCCAACGGCGCGGGTAAAACCACGCTGCTGCGCTGCATCGGCAGCGGCGAGATCACCGGTCTCGACGCCGACCAGGGCCGCGTCAAGTGGGCCGAGAACGCCAACGTCGGCTACATGCCGCAGGATCCGACCGAGGAATTCGCCACCGATGCGAACCTGACCGACTGGATGGGCCAATGGACGAAAGAGGGCGACGACGACCAGGCCGTGCGCTCGATCCTGGGCCGTCTGCTGTTCGGCGGCGACGAGGTCAAGAAGTCGGTGCGCGTGCTGTCCGGCGGCGAAAAGGGCCGCATGATGTACGGCAAGCTGATGCTGGGCCGTCACAACGTGCTGCTGCTCGACGAACCGACCAACCACATGGACATGGAATCGATCGAGTCGCTCAACATCGCCCTCGACAAGTACGAAGGCACCCTGATCTTCGTCTCGCACGACCGCGAGTTCGTCTCCTCGCTGGCCAACCGCGTGCTGGAAGTGAAGGAAAACGAAGTGGTCGACTTCCGCGGTACCTACGAAGAGTACCTGAAGAGCCAGGGTATCGATTAATTACGTGGGGCGGCTGTCATGCGGGCATGTGGCCCGCACGACCCCACGCGTCCAACCTGCGTCGGCGCGCCGCGGTGCGTGCCGGCGCGAACATGTGAGAGCAAGCTTCGCATGAACATCCCCATCAAGACCTTCGAATACGACCACCCGCAGGACGGCGCCGCCTGCACCGCCCACGCCTGGGCCAAGGTTCCCGCAACCCCGACCGCCGAGGAAAAGCGCGAACTGAAGGAGCGCATCCGCCGCCTGCTGAAGGAGAAGGAAGCGGTCCTGGTCGCCCACTACTACGTCGATCCCGACCTGCAGGACCTGGCCGAGGAAACCGGCGGCTGCGTCTCGGACTCGCTCGAAATGGCGCGCTTCGGCCGCGACCACCCGGCGAAAACCCTGGTGGTAGCCGGTGTACGCTTCATGGGCGAGACCGCCAAGATCCTCAGCCCGGAAAAAACCATCCTGATGCCGGACCTGGAAGCGACCTGCTCGCTCGACCTGGGCTGCCCGGCCGACGAATTTGCGGCCTTCTGCGACCAGCATCCGGACCGTACCGTGGTCGTCTACGCCAACACCAGCGCCGCCGTGAAGGCGCGCGCCGACTGGATGGTGACCTCGTCGATCGGCCTGGACATCGTCAAGCACCTGCACGCGCAGGGCAAGAAGATCCTGTGGGCGCCCGACCGCCACCTGGGTTCCTGGATCCAGAAGCAGACCGGCGCCGACATGCTGCTGTGGCAGGGCTCCTGCCTGGTGCACGACGAATTCAAGGGCATCGAACTCGACCTGCTCAAGGCCCAGCACCCGGACGCGAAGGTGCTGGTGCACCCGGAGTCGCCGGCCAACGTGGTGGCCCAGGCCGACGTGGTCGGCTCCACCACCCAGCTGATCAACGCGGCCCAGACCATGGATGCGACGACCTTCATCGTCGCCACCGACAATGGCATCCTGCACAAGATGCGCATGGCCGCGCCAGGCAAGCACTTCATCGAAGCGCCGACCGCCGGCAACAGTGCGACCTGCAAGAGCTGCGCGCACTGCCCGTGGATGGCGATGAACGGCCTGAAGAACCTGGCCGACGCATTGGAAAACCGCGTTGAGACCGGCGCCAACGAGGTCTTCGTCGATCCCGAAATCGGCCGCCAGGCCGTGCGCGCGATCGACCGCATGCTCGATTTCGCCGCCGCCAAGAAAGCGCAGGCGCTGCCGCAAGGCGCGCTGGAGAACAATACTCAACTGTTTTCGGGAGTAGGCCCCGCATGACGACGCTACGAAACCCCCACGACCAGTTCGACGAGAAGCTGCAGGCCGCATTCGAGCAGAACATCCTGGCCGCGCTGCTGGAAGACGTCGGTACCGGCGACCTGACCGGCCTGCTGGTGCCCACCGAGCCGCGGGCGAAGGCGCGCGTGATCGTGCGCGAGGAAGCCGTGCTGTGCGGCGCGCCCTGGTTCGAGGGCGTGATGCTGGCGGTCGACCAGGACATCGAGATCGACTGGCAGTACGCCGAGGGCGACCTGATGGCCGCCGACAGCGTGGTCTGCACCATCGAGGGCTCGCCGCGCTCGCTCCTGACCGCCGAGCGCGCCGCCCTGAACTTCATGCAACTGCTGTCGGGCGTCGCTTCCGCCACCCGCAAATACGTGGACGTGATTGCCGGCACCAACGCCGCCATCCTCGACACCCGCAAGACCCTGCCTGGCCTGCGCCAAGCGCAGAAGTACGCGGTGCGCGTGGGCGGCGGCAAGAACCAGCGCATGGCCCTGTACGACGGCATCCTGATCAAGGAAAACCACATCGCGGCCGCCGGCGGCGTGACCCGCGCGCTGGAGAACGCGAATGCGCTGAATGCCGGCCGGGGTGCCAACGTCCCCGTCCAGATCGAGGTCGAGACCATTGCCCAGCTCGAGGAAGCACTGGCGGCCGGCGTGCAGTCCGTCCTGCTCGACAACTTCGACCTCGACGCCATGCGCGAAGCGGTGAAGGTGAACGCGGGACGCGCCTTGCTGGAAGCCTCGGGCGGCATCAACATGCAGACCGTGCGTGCGATCGCCGAGACCGGCGTCGACCGCATCTCGGTCGGCAGCCTGACCAAGGACGTGCGCGCAACCGATTATTCGCTGCGCATCGTCGGCTGAAGCCCGTCTGCGGGGCTGGTAGGGTGGGCACTTGTGCCCACGCGGTCTAGTACGCTTGCCCGCCCCGCTGCGGTCGCCACCGTTCGACCCGCCGTTCGACCTTGATCGCTCACACCCCGCTTTCGCCCGCCCGCGCCAGCGCCTCCGCGCGCGGGCTGCGCAGCGTCACCGGCTCGCCCACCTGGGCCGCGATGGCATCGACCGCGCGCGCCACCAGTTCCGGATGCGCGTAATGCACCATGTGGCCGACGCCCGGTTCCAGCTGCAGCTCGCTGCCGGGGTCCCCGCGTTCCAGCGCCTCGTGCAAACGTTCGGAGTGGATTGCCGGCGTGACGATCTTGTCGCGCGTGCCGGACAAGATCNNCAAGATCTGGACCGGCACGCGCAACTGGTCATAGCGTTTCGCCAGCGACATCGCGGCCGGCGCCATCAGGGCCGCGTCGGCGCCTGCCGCGCGCAGCTGTCCCGGCCGCAGCATCATCCAGACCGGCAGCTGGCGGAAGCGTTCGGACACCTTCCGCGGCGAGAACACGCGTTTCTCCATCAGCGGCCAGATCAGGCGCGCGAGCAGCGGCGTGAGCGTATGGCGCAGGATGTCGCCGAGGATCGGTATCGCCGGCTGGGCCGCGACCGGCGCGTCCATGCGCAGCGTCGGGTAGTAGTAGCCCGACAGCAGCACCAGCCCGCGGACGAAGTCAGGCACCTGCAGGCCCATCGCCATGGCGACCATCGTGCCCCAGGAGTGGCCGACCACGATGCTCGAATCGACCTTCAGCTCCTGCAGCGCGTGGTGCAGCAGGCGCGCCTGGGCGTCGGGTGTCCACAGCGTGGTGCGCGGGCGCTCGCTGTAGCCGTAGCCGGGGCGGTCGAAGGCGATCACGCGGTAACGTTCGCTCAGTGCGTCGAGCACGCCGCTGGTTTCGAAGTCGTTCGCGACGATGCCGTTGCCGTGCAGGAGCACCACCACCGGCCCCTCGCCGCGTTCGAGGTAGTGCAGGCGCACGCCGTCGACCTCGATGAAGCGCCCGCGCGGCGGGTTTTCGCGTTCGGCCTGGGCCGTCTTGGCGCGCACGTAGAAGTACGATGCCGCCAGGGCCAGGCCGCCGACCAGGGCCTTGGCCTGCCATCCGCCCCGTGCGGCGGCGCTGGTGTTGCGTGTCGTCGTGCGCGTCGGGTTGTAGCTTGTCCTCACAGTTCCCCCTTTTCCTTGATGTCGCTAATCGGTAGCGGCGGGTTGTCGGCGCCCAGCAGCCGGGCCACACGCGGCAGCAGCGCCTCGGCCGATGCCTCGAGCTTCAAGCCTATCAGGTGATCGGCACGGGTGCGTCCCAGGTTGACGGCGGCGATCGGCTTGGCGCCTTCGGCCGCCAGGCGGCAGAAGCGGAAGCCCGAATACACCATCAGCGAGGAGCCCACCACCAGCAGGGCGTCGGCCGCCTCCATCTGCGCCAGCGCGCAGGCGGTGCGCGGCGGCGGTACGTTATCCCCGAAGAAGACCACGTCGGGCATCAGGGTGCCATTGCAGTGCGGGCACCAGGGCAGCCGGAAATCCTCGAGCGCGTCCGGTTCCAGCTGGGCGTCGCCGTCGGGCAAGGGCGTGGCCAGCGCGCCGGCCAGGTGCGGGTTGGCGTCCACCAGCTGCTGCTGGACGAAGGCGCGCGGCATCCGTGCGCCACAGTCGAGGCAGAGCACCGAATGGATGTTCCCGTGCAGCTCCAGCACCGCGTGGCTGCCGGCGCGCTGGTGCAGGCCGTCGACGTTCTGGGTCAGCAGCGATCCGAGCCGCCCGGCGTTTTCCAACGCGGCCAGGGCCTCGTGGCCGGCGTTCGGAGCGGCCTTGGCCAGCACCGGCCAGCCGATCATGCTGCGCGCCCAGTAGCGGCGCCGCACCAGTTCCGAGCGCCGGAATTCCGGACCCTGGATCGGCAGGGGGGGGG
>DOUW01000202.1:0-322 GCA_003520365.1 Massilia sp. | reverse complement strand
GCCCGTTCGCTGGGATCGTAGCATTCTTGCCGGGTCGGCTAACACACGTTTCCTGCAGGCGAAAACGCGCCAGGGAATAGGGGGAATGCCGTGCTAGCGCGCCGACACGGCGATTCCGCCGACGATGAGGAGAAAGGCCAGCGCGTGGTAGAGGTGCGGCGCTTCGCCGAGGAAGGCGGAAGAAAGCAGGGCCGTGAACAGCGGCGTCAGGTTGATGAAGAACGCGCCCAGGGTCGGGCCGGCGCGCTGCACGCCGGCGCTCCAGCAGCGCATCGCGATGATCGCCGGGCCGACCGCCACGTACAGCAGGGCGGCGGCGACT
>DOUW01000197.1:1346-3283 GCA_003520365.1 Massilia sp. | reverse complement strand
GACGGCCATGCCGGCTGGGCCAACAGCCGCGCGCTGGCGGCGGCCGGCATCACCGACAAGACCCCGGACCCGGCCGGCGGCAAGATCATGCGCGACGCCAACGGGAAAGCGACCGGCGTGCTGGTCGACGCGGCGCAGGAACTGGTGACGAAAGTGCTGCCGCCGCAGACCGAGCTTGAAGCCCGCGTGGCGCTCGACCGCGCGCTGGCCGCGATGGCGAAAGTCGGCATCACCAGCACCCACGACGCGGGCCTGGGCATGTCCGAGGACCGCCTGTATCGCGCCTATGCGGATCAAGGAAAACTGACCGCCCGTATCTACGGCATGATCGGCGGCACCGAGAAGGATTTCGACGCGCTGTCGAAGAACGGCCCCCTGAAAACCTACGGCAACGACATGTATGCGCTGCGTGCGGTGAAACTGTATTCGGACGGCGCCCTGGGCAGCCGCGGCGCCGCCCTGATCAAGCCCTACAGCGACGAGCCGCATTCGCACGGCCTGCTGTTCTACAAGCTCGACCAGATGGACGCCATGATGAAGAAGGCGATGACGCGCGGCTACCAGGTCAATGTGCACGCGATCGGCGACGCCGGCAACCACCAGATCCTCGACATCTACCAGAAGGAACTGGCGGCGACCAAGAGCGCGGCCCAGCGCCACCGCATCGAACACGCCCAGGTGGTGACCCAGGCCGACCTCAAGCGCTTCAAGACGCTGGGCATCATCCCGTCGATGCAGCCGACCCACGCCACCTCGGACAAGAACATGGCCGAGACCCGCGTCGGCCCGGAGCGTATCAAGGGCGCCTATGCCTGGCGTACCTTCCTGCACCAGGGTTCGCGCATCGCCTGCGGTTCGGACTTCCCGGTCGAGTCGCCGAATCCCTTTTTCGGCATCCACGCCGCGGTGACGCGCATGGACCACGCCGGCCAGCCGGTCGCCGGCTGGCATCCGGAGCAGGCGATGTCGCTGAAGGAAGCCTTCCGCTGC
Organism: Massilia sp.; assembly: GCA_003520365.1. Taxonomy (GTDB): domain Bacteria; phylum Pseudomonadota; class Gammaproteobacteria; order Burkholderiales; family Burkholderiaceae_D; genus Telluria; species Telluria haematophila. Next base: position 2,293 of record DOUW01000197.1, on the reverse strand, counting down.
TTCACGCTTGACGCAGCCTACGCCGGCCACGCCGAAAACAGCTTAGGCTCGCTGGAGCCGGGCAAGTGGGCCGACTTCATCGTCATCGACCAGGACCTGTTCAAGATGCCGACCTATGACATCCACAAGGTGGGCGTGCTGCAGACCTGGGTCGGAGGGAAGGCGGTGTACCAGAAACAATAAAGCGGAGCCAAGGTCGTAGGGTGGGCACTCCGTGCCCACGCGGAACGATGAGCAGTGTTGGCAGACCGTAGGGTGGGCACCCCGTGCCCACGCGGAATGATGAGCAGTGTTGGCAGCACAGAGAGAACATTGTTAGCGTCAAGAGTACTGCATGTTTGCCGAGCGATATTTTTAAGCAGCGGAATACGGACCAGCACGTAACGCGTGGGCACGGAGTGCCCACCCTACGGGGAAATATCGCGACAAAATGGATTGACTGGCTTGTATAGACAACTTAGACTCTGTGGATTCCGGCGCGATCGGTTCAATCGTTCGCCCTTCTTCAACCCCAGGAGCTGCCATGACCCAAGAATCGCCCCGAGTTGATGTCGATCCGCGTTTCGATCCGACGCGCACCATCCGCGCCCCGCGCGGTACCGAACTTTCCTGCAAGAGCTGGCTGACCGAAGCGGCCTACCGCATGCTGCAGAACAACCTCGACGCCGAGGTGGCCGAAAACCCGCAGGCGCTGGTGGTCTATGGCGGCATCGGCCGCGCCGCCCGCAACTGGGAATGCTACGACCAGATCCTCGCCTCGCTGCGCGAACTGGAAGACGACCAGACCCTCCTGATCCAGTCGGGCAAGCCGGTCGGCGTGTTCCAGACCCACGAGAACGCGCCGCGCGTGCTGCTGGCGAACTCGAACCTGGTGCCGAAGTGGGCCAACTGGGAGCATTTCAACGAGCTCGACCGCAAGGGCCTGTTCATGTACGGCCAGATGACGG
>DOUW01000197.1:0-1325 GCA_003520365.1 Massilia sp. | reverse complement strand
AGGGCACCTACGAGACCTTCGCCGAGGCCGGCCGCCAGCACTTCGGCGGCGACATGGCAGGCCGCTGGATCCTCACCGCCGGCCTGGGCGGCATGGGCGGCGCCCAGCCGCTGGCCGCGACCTTCGCCGGCGCCGTCTCGCTGACGGTCGAATGCCAGCAGAGCAGCATCGACTTCCGCCTGCGCACCCGCTACCTCGACAAGCAGGCGAAAGACATCGACGAGGCGCTGGCCCTGGTCAAGGAACACACGGAGAAACGCGAAGCCGTTTCCATCGGCCTGCTCGGCAACGCCGCCGAGGTGTTGCCGGAACTGGTGCGCCGCGCCCGTGCCGGCGGCCTGGTGCCCGACCTGGTCACCGACCAGACCTCGGCCCACGACCTGATCAACGGCTACCTGCCGGCCGGCTGGAGCGTGGAGGAGTGGAAGGCGGCCCAGCGCGACCCGTCCCAGCACGCCCGCCTGAAAGCGGCGGCCGCCGCATCGTGCGCGCAGCACGTCCAGGCCATCCTCGACTTCAAGGCACTCGGCGCCTACGCGGTCGACTACGGCAACAACATCCGGCAAGTCGCAAAGGACGAGGGCGTGGCCAACGCCTTCGACTTCCCGGGTTTTGTTCCCGCCTACATCCGCCCGCAGTTCTGCGAAGGACGCGGCCCCTTCCGCTGGGTGGCGCTGTCCGGCGACCCCGAGGACATCTACAAAACCGACGCCAAGATCAAGGAGCTGTTCCCCCAGCACAGGCAGGTGCACCGCTGGCTCGACATGGCGCGCGAACGCATCGCCTTCCAGGGCCTGCCGGCGCGCATCTGCTGGCTGGGACTCGGAGAACGCCACCTGGCCGGCCTGGCCTTCAACGAGATGGTGCGCACCGGCGAACTGAAGGCGCCGATCGTGATCGGCCGCGACCACCTCGACACCGGCTCGGTGGCGAGCCCGAACCGTGAGACCGAAGCGATGCGCGACGGCACCGACGCGGTGTCGGACTGGCCGCTCCTGAACGCGATGCTGAACACCGCCGGCGGCGCGACCTGGGTCTCGCTGCACCACGGCGGCGGCGTCGGCATGGGCTATTCGCAGCACTCGGGCGTCGTCATCGTTGCCGACGGCACCGACGCCGCCGCCAAGCGCCTGGCGCGCGTGCTGGTGAACGACAGCGGCTCGGGCGTGATGCGCCACGCCGACGCCGGCTACGAAAGCGCGATCGCCACGGCCAAGCGCAATGGCCTGAACCTCCCGATGATCAAGTAAGGTTTTAAACGAACATGAAACACGAATCGCAACACGGCTGGACCCTGCAACCCGGCGCCCTGACCCTGGCGGACC
>DOUW01000196.1 GCA_003520365.1 Massilia sp. | reverse complement strand
AGCGGAGGCGAACTATAGCAAACCGGGTGGCGGTTCGCAAGGGTCTTTTCGCGTGGCTGCGTGCGATGAGACCGCGTGGGCACAGGCGCCCACCCTACGGGTTGACGCAAGCACTAACACCACAAAGCTCTTCGCAGGTCTGCATGTGGTCAGACCGCGTGGGCACGAGTGCCCCCCCTACGTGTGCGATGGTTCGCGCTTTCCGGACCATCGCACACCTTTACGCCCTGCCTACTCCTTCAAGGTCACCCGCGCGTAGCCGGGGTCGGCCCGGATCTTTTCGGGCGTGAACGGCATCACCGGCCACTCCTTGCGCGAGAACACCTGCACCTGGTCGGCGTACCAGGGCGACTTCGGATCGACCGACTGGCCATAGGTCAGCATCGCCTGGGCCACCGGCCCTTGCTCGTCGAACGTGACGGTCTGGATATAGCTCTGCCCCCAGTGCACGCCCTCGTATCCCCCGGCGCCCAGGGGATTGCGCATGGTCAGCGAGTTATAGGAGCCGTCGATGTTGCCGACGCCGCCATGCAGGGCGATACGCACGCCGTTGCGCGGCTCGACCTGGTAGTCGCCGAGGCGGCCGTCGAGTGGGATGCCGAGCGACTGCAGCTTGGCGGCGGCATTCTTCAGCGCCGTCAGCATGGCGGGCATCGCCGCCGGCGCGACGCCGGACGGGGTATGCACCGGATCGAGCGGGTTGAACGGCACGGCCCACTTGTTGGGGATGCCGGCTGCCGTGTTCCAGAACTCGCGGAACAGGACGGCGCCGCGGCTGTCGACGTTCACGCGGCGGTCCCAGCTGCCCAGCACGCTGCAGGCCTGGACCACCAGCGCATCGCCGCTTGCGGCGCAGGCCGGCAGCAGCTCGGGCAGCACCAGCTCGGCCGCGTACAGGCGGTTGGCAAAGGCCAGCTCCTGGATGTCGGCGAGATTGAGCTTGCCCTTGCGGGCGGCCATTTCCTCGAACTGGACGAAACCGATGCGGGTACGCAGGCTCTGCTCGACATTGGTCCGGCCATACAGGGGCGAGAAGCCGAACGGCGCCGGCCCGGTCAGCAGCTGCTTCGGATTCGAGAGCCAGTAGCTGTCGTTCGAGTTGCCGACGTAGTCGGTGCGGATCATCCACGGCGCCGTGGCCGGGGAATAGATGCCGGTGGGCGCGCCCGGATCCTGGCCCCATCCGCAACTGCTGCGCGAGCCGTCGAACAGCAGCGCCGCCTGCAGCAGCAGGCAGCCGTTGGCGAACTTGTCGGCATTCATGTGCGGCACCACGCTGGCGTCCGCATATAAAGCGTTGCCGTTGCGGTCGACCGCGATCGTGTTCACCCAGGGCAGGCCGACCACTTTATCGAGCGAGGCTTTCAGCGCCTGCACGCTGTTGGCGGTGCCGATGCCCAGCCATTGCTCGAGCATGCGGGTGTTATTGCGGTTCGGATCGGCCAGCACATAGGCCGCGCCCGACGTCCAAGTCATGCCTGCTTCCGGCTTGACGATGACGGCGCCATGCTTGCTGAAATAGAAGGTCTTGCTGCGCTTCTGGACCGCACCGTCTGCCCCCAGCAGGTCGACCGTCACCGTCTTCGAGGTCATCTTCTGGCGTTCGCCGTCGACCATGTAGGTGGTGCCGGTGGCGTCGCCCGGATCCAGCGCCAGCCGGAAGGTCGTGAAGTGGATGGCCGTGGTGACGGTGTGGCTCCAGGCGATGTCTTTATTGAAGCCGATCACGATGGCAGGAACGCCGCCGATGATCACGCCCATCGCGTCGTAGCGCCCCGGCACCGTCAGGTGCGCCTGGTAGAAGCGGTCGGTGGTGGTCCAGGGATAGTGCGGATTGCCCAGCAACAGGCCGCGGCCGCTTGCCGACAGGTCCTTGCCGACGGCCAGCGCATTACTGCCGATGCCCTGGGTGTTGAGTTTATCGAGCCGCGCCAGCAGGAAGGAGGAATCGACCTTGCGCGGCGCGGCCTTGGCCAGGCTGACCGGGCTGCCCGGCGTGCGGCCAGCGGCGACGAACTCCTTCGAAAACACCTGGCCCGAGGCGTGCAAGGCCTTCTCCCCCATGACCAGGTACATGTCGTCGAGCGTGATCGGCCGCACCCATTTGGCATTCGCGCAGGCGGCCGGCAGCTTGCCGGTGTAGTCCTTCAGGTAGCGGTTGTAGCCTTCGACGTAGCCTGCGAGGATGTCGCGCGGTTCCTGGGCGCCGGCGGCGTAATTGGCGCGCAGCTGCTCGAGGTCGAGGTAGCCCTTGAAGAAGAAGTCGCTGTCCTCGTTCTTCAGGTCCATGAAACCGCTGGCGGCGCCATATTCGTCGGCAGTGCGCTTCGGCGCGCGCGCTTCGCCGCCGAAGAACAGCGAGCGCTCGCCGCGCACCGTCAGCAGCGAGTCGGCGAACATGCAGACGTTGTCCTGGGCATAGGCATAGGCCAGCCCGTAGCCGAGGCTGCGGAAATCGTCGGCGCGCACGTGGGCCACGCCGTGTGTCGTGCGGGCCAGCTCGACATTGATGCGCGAGGCGGTCTCGATTGGCGGCGCTGCGGGGCCGTCGTCGTCGCCACGGTGACAGGCGCCGAGAGTGAAGGCAAGGGATGCCGCAAGGAGGAGTCGACGCGGCACGAAAACCGCGCTGTTGCTACGCTTCATATGGACGCTTTCTGCGGCTGCGGCCGCGTGACCGGATGGTGGGAAAGTGAACCTTACTGGAGCAGGACTGCCCCAAATTGATGCGGAGATACAGTTTGCATGCTGGCATGTCCCTTGCGGACTAGTCAAGCTGATGGGCCTGGCTGCCGCACAGGAGCGGCAGCAGTTGTTGTATTCATGGCGCGCGTCGCCTTGCCCTGGCGCGGCCCACGGTCCAGCGAGACTGGTCCGCCGTACATCAAGGACGAAAAAAAACCCCAGCACACGGGCTGGGGTTTTTCTCTATAACTAGCCTGACGATAACCTA
>DOUW01000397.1 GCA_003520365.1 Massilia sp. | reverse complement strand
CGCCCGGCGTGCCCGGCGGGCTGGCGCCGGCACGCGGCTCGTAGTCGCGGTTCTCGTAGCTGGCGTCCGCTTCCACCCTGAGCTTGGCGCTGGCATCCCAGGTCGCGCCGGCGCTGACGCCCTTGTTCAACGTGTAGCTGACGGTGTAGCTCTCGATCGGCGCGAAGTCGCGCCATACCGAGGCCCGGTAGCGGATCTTCCCGGTCGGCTCGTGCAGCACCGTGGCGCGGCCGTTGACGCCGCTGGTGCGCCCGGAGCCATAGGACGGCTGCTCGCGGCGCGCATAGCCGGCCAGCGCCTGCAGCGTGGTGGCGCCGCTCAGCTTCCAGTCGACCCGCGCCTTCAGTTCGTCCTGGGTGAAGTCGTCGGTCAGGGTGCTAAGCGAAAACGGACGCCGGTTCGGATAATCGCCCTCGATGCGGCGCAGCACCAGGCCCACCGCGCTGCCGCTGGACGCCAGGTAGCGCCCTTCGAGCTCGACGACGTCTTCGGTCCGGTCGTTGTACGCCTGGGCGGCCAATTCGTATTCGAACTTGTCGCGCGAGAGCGCCAGGCGTGCTTCCCAGCGCGGGTGGAGTTTCCAGCCGCCCTCGAAGAAGCCGCGGCGTTGCTCGCGCAGGTTGCGCTCGTCGCTGCGAAAGTCGGTGTACGGCGCCAGCGTGCGCGCATAGCTGCCGCCGAGCCGGCCTTCGAAACGGTTGCCGACCTGCCAGTACCAGGTTCCCTGGATGTCGCGGCCGTCGTAGTCGAGCTGGCGGAAATGGTCGAACTCGACTTTCGACAGCTTGGCATGGGCACTGAAGCGCTGGCGGCTGATCGTGCGGTCGTAGACGGCGCCGGCCTCCAGCGTCGTCCACGAGTCCGAGCGCTGGTTGTCGAAGGCCGGCTGGTCATCGGGGATGCGCAGCAGGTTGTCGTCGCGTGCCCAGCCGATACGGCCGTAGAGGTCGAGCGCCGTGCCGGGGACGGCGAGTGCGGGAGCGCAGACGAGCGCGCCGGCCAGGAACACCGGCGGATGCAGGCGAAGTCGCGACATGTCCTTGGTCATATCGAAAGCGCTGGCTCGATGGGGAACCGCGCCGCTGCGGGCGAAGCGCCGGCGGCGCGCGCGTGCGGGACGGCGCGCGGGCGCTACGCAAAATGCACGCAACATGCACGCAAGGTGCACGGTTCCGGCGCGGACCGGAGCAGCGGCGATCCGAAACGCCAAAGCCGATACTGACGAAAACCGCAAGCCTCGATCTGTGCTGGATCAACGCGACCGGGGTTGTCCCGGCCGCGTTACGGACCATGACGCGCTCAGGCGTCGCCGCGGGCGCGTGCCTCGATCTGTTCCCAGCGCTCGAGCGCCTCGAGCAGCTGGTCCTCGATCTCGCTGTAGCGGGCGTTGATGCGGCGCGCATCGGCCGGATTGGTCTTGTAGAAGTCGGGAGCGTTCAGCTGGGCCGTGATGGCCGACTGCTCGTCCTCGAGCGAGGCGATGAGCTTGGGCAGCTCTTCCAGCTCGCGCTGCTCCTTGTAGCTGAGCTTCACCTTCTTGGCCGGCGCAGCCGCCTCGACTGCGGCCTCGGCAGGCTTGGCCGGCGCGGCCTTGGACGCGGCAGGCGCCTGCTTCGGCTCGTTCGCCTTGACGCGCTCCCAGTCGCTGTAGCCGCCGACGTATTCGCGCCACAGTCCCTGCCCTTCGGCGACGATCACCTGGGTCACCACGTTATCGAGGAAGGTACGGTCGTGGCTGACCAGGAACACGGTGCCGCTGTAGTCTTCCAGCAATTCTTCCAGCAGTTCCAGGGTGTCGATGTCGAGGTCGTTGGTCGGTTCGTCCAGCACCAGGCAGTTGGCCGGCTTGGCGAACAGGCGCGCCAGCAACAGGCGGTTGCGTTCGCCGCCGGAGAGCGACTTGACCGGCGAGCGGGCGCGCTCGGGCGCGAACAGGAAGTCGCTGAGGTAGGTCATGACGTGCTTGCGCTGACCATTGATCTCGACCCAGTCGCTGCCCGGCGCGATGGTATCGGCCAGGCTGGCTTCCTCGTTGAGCTGGGCGCGCATCTGGTCGAAGTAGGCCACGTTCAGTTTGGTGCCGAGGCGGGTGGTGCCGCTGTCGGCCTTTTCCTCGCCCAGGATGATCTTCAGCAGCGTGGTCTTGCCGGCGCCGTTCGGACCGATCAGGCCGACCTTGTCGCCACGCAGGATCGTGCCGGTGAAGTTGCTGATGATGACTTTCTCGCCGAAGCTCTTCGACACGTTGTCGAGTTCCGCGACGATCTTGCCCGAGCGCTCGCCGGTCGCCACGTCGAGCTTGATCTGGCCTTGCGTCTCGCGGCGTGCCTGGCGTTGCAGGCGCAGCGCCTCCAGGCGCCGAACCCGGCCTTCGTCGCGGGTACGGCGCGCCTGCACGCCCTTGCGGATCCACACTTCTTCCTGCGCCAGGAACTTGTCGAACTTCGCGTTCTCGACTTCTTCGTTGGCCAGCAGTTCGCGCTTGCGCTCCTGGTAGGTCGAGAAATTACCCGGGAAGGACAAGAGCTTGCCGCGGTCGAGCTCGATGATGCGGGTAGCGACGTTGTCGAGGAAGCTGCGGTCGTGGGTGATGAACAGCACCGAGCCGCGGAACTCGCGCAGCAAGCCTTCCAGCCACATGATCGACTTGAAGTCGAGGTGGTTGGTCGGTTCGTCGAGCAGCAGCACGTCCGGCGCCGAAACCAGGGCCACCGCCAGCGCGACGCGCTTCTGCATGCCGCCCGACAGCGTGCCCATCTTCGCTTCGCGCGCCAGGCCCAGGCGGTCGAGCGTGGTGTCGACCTTGTTGGCCAGGTTCCAGCCATCGGTGGCGTCGAGCTTGCCCTGCAGCACGTGCATGCGCTCCATCAGCGCCTCGTCATTGCCCTGGCCGAACTGGCCGGTCAGCGCCTCGTACTCGGCCAGCATCGCCTGCTGCTCGCCCATGCCGGCGGCCACGGCGTCGAACACGGTCGACTCCGGGTCGAACACCGGTTCCTGCTCGACGTAGGCGATCTTGAGGCCCTGCTGCATGACGAGCAGGCCGTCGTCCAGTTTCGAACGGCCGGAAATAATCTTGAGCAGGGAAGACTTGCCGGTGCCGTTACGGCCAATCAAGCCGACGCGTTCGCCGGCTTCGAGGGAAAAATCCGCGTGATCGAGCAGCGCGACGTGACCGAACGCAAGTTGCGCGGACGTGAGGGAAATGACAGCCATATTCTGTATGCGGGCCGCCCCAAGGTCGCGTCGACACCGGGCGCGGCGGAAAATTAAGTGAACGAAGCGCCCATTGTACCGACTGCGGCGCATACACTTCCAATGATGCCGCTTTCCTCGGCTATAATTGCGTTCGGTTCACGATACCGGCCTGCCGCGCGCAGGGTCCGCTCGCCGAACCACGGTGCCGCCCTGCGCGGCACAGGTGTCCTCCCCGTAGCACAATGGATAGTGCACATGCCTCCTAAGCGTGGGATACTGGTTCGATTCCAGTCGGGGGGACCAAACTCTTCTCCTGCCAGGCCGCCGCCGGGCGGCACCTCGGTTCAGGTACGGTCCCTGGGCGCCTACGACATTCCCGCGAACGCCCTTCGCCCCGAGCGACCTCGGGGCGCCAAGTCCTGCTTCAGAAACCTTGACTCCAAGGCCCATTGCGAACCAGCAAACGGCGCAGGAAATTGCGCGGTGCCGGTTCGCGCATCAGTTTCCACCAGGTGGCGTCGGCAATGCCGCGTCCGGAAGCGAGCTGGAGCACGTCGACGTCGCCGCCGGAATTGACCTCCATGGTTTGCGGCCCTTGGTCCGTGAAGGCGATGTCCCATGACTGGTATTTGATACCTGGGAACAATGGCGCAGCCGCGATGCACATCTCCTTGGCCTGCTGCCAGTCGGGCACGGCGCAACCGATGATCTGCTCGCCGGTATCGGGATGCGCGGGGATGGTTTCCAGTCCCATGTTTTTCTTCCCGATTACGTTCGAGATGATGCCGGTGTCGATATCGATCGCGCCCAGCAGGTTGCCCGAGGCACCATGCTGGAAGTTGTCGATCATGTTCTGCCCCACGGGAATGCGCAGCACGGCGCGGTGCACGATGGGTCCGCTATTGCTCATCAGGACGACCACCCGCGCCGTGGCCAGCCGCGGACCGAAGCGCAGGGCGATCTCCGGGTGTGGACGCGCCGCCACCTGGAGCAGAATGCCTTCCTTGCCGAGCCAGCGCTCGAAATACTCCTTGACCGCCACCGTCTTGCCGTTACGAAGCCGCAGCATGCCATCCTCGAAAGCCTCGACCCAGACCGAGCCGGCGCCGGCATTGCCGGCGATCGGCTTCATGAAAATAGGAAAATCAACCTGCGTCGCGAGATAGGCTGCGACTTCGTCCACCGAGCGCAGAGAAATGGCACCAGGGAAATTACGCGTTGGGTGACCAATTGCCTTAATTTCCGGAAATGGAAATTGATGAAACCGCAAAATACCATAGGTAATAAGTTTATCTAGGGTAAGGTATTGTGCTCGCAGATCATTATTCGTATTGATGGCGGTACCGGAATTTGCCCCGAGAAACGTGGATTTCTCTTCCCAAGATAAGCCTTCCAGCTTGTACATCGCATATTCGGCCGATGTCAGGCGGTTGGGTGGGCGGCGTAGTTGCGCCATTTCAATTTGTCGTTTCATTTTCGTCTGGATCCGGAAAGCACTGTTCTTAATAAATATTCATGCTAATCCAAGGTATTCACTTTTGTCCATACGAATACCAATATCCAACTGAACAGGAAATATATTTGGTCACCTATAAACTCTTCAGATAGCAGACCAAATAGCGTCAAGCGTGCCCTGCCGAACATAAAGGCGCCACCGTCCCGGTTACGATGTCCGGACTACCGGTAGACAGGATGGCCCCATGTTCGAATTCATCACTGAATTTCTCGAGAAAAGCGGCTACCTCGGCGTGTTCGCGCTGATGGCGCTCGAAAATATCTTTCCGCCGATTCCGTCGGAGATGATCATGCCCTTCGCCGGCTTCGTTGCCGCGCGCGGCGACCTGAACGTGGTCGGCGTGCTGATCGCCGGCACGGCCGGCTCGGTCGTGGGCGCCCTGCCCTGGTATTACGCGGCCAAGGTGTATGGTTGCGAGCGGCTGCGGAAACTGGCCGACCGCAAGGCACGCTGGCTGACGCTCAACTCGGAAGACATCGACAAGTCGCTCGATGCCTTCCGCAAGCATGGCCGCAAGGCGGTGCTGTTCGGGCGCCTGGTGCCGGCGGTGCGCACACTGATCTCGGTCCCGGCGGGCCTGTCGAACATGTCGCTCGGCCAGTTCTTGCTGTACTCGAGCGTCGGTTCGCTGGCCTGGACCGGGCTGCTGACTGCCGCCGGCTATCTGCTCGAGGATAATTACAAGGAAGTCTCGAAGTACATCGATCCGGTGTCGAAAGTGATCTTCGGCATCCTGCTGGCCTGGTACATCTACCGGGTGATCACCTACAAGCCAGCGGCCAAGGAAGCATCCACGCCACGCAAGGAGCACGAGCGCGGCTAAGCCGCAGCCAGCCGCAGCAAAGATACGGCCCGGCATACGGCCCGGCGGCTAGGCCCTGCCCCGCCCGTCCAGGCCCGCCTTCATGCCGTCCAGGAGCCCGATCAGGCGCTCCTTGTCCTCGGCGGGCACATGCCCCAGCAATTCCTCGACCCAGCCTTCGTGCACCTTCGCCATCGCCGCGAAGGCGTCGCGGCCGGCCGGGGTGAGCCTGACGGCAAAGGCGCGCTTGTCCTGGGGATCGGGCACGCGCGCGACCAGGCCCTCGCGTTCGAGCTGGTCGGTGATGCCGGTGATGTTGCCGCCGGTGACCATCATGCGCCGCGACAGCTCGCCCATGCGCAAGCCGTCCGGATGGCGCTCGAGCTGGGCCATCAGGTCGAAACGCGGCAGGGTGATGCCGAAACCGGCGCGCAGGCGCGTACGGATCTCGTTCTCGATGCGCACGGTGCAAGAGAGCATGCGCAGCCACAGCTTGAGCGACTGGTGGTGGTCCCCGGTCAGGCGCGTTGCTAGGTCGAGCGCGTCGCGCTGGTCGTCTTCCCCTTCGAAATCCTGCATCCTGGTCTAGAGCGCTTCGGCGCGTAGTTTGAACCTCTGCAGTTTACCGGTTTCGGTGCGCGGCAGCGATGCGCGGAACACGATCCGGCGCGGATACTTGTAGGGCGCGATCTGGGTCTTGGCGAACGCCTGCAGTTCGGCCGCCAGCGCATCGCCCGGCGCGTGGCCGCCGCGTACGACGACATGGGCCTCGACCACCTGCCCGCGCTCCTCGTCCGGGCGGCCGATGACGGCGCATTCGGCCTCTGCCGGATGACGCAGCAGCGCCTCCTCGACCTCGACGCCGGCGATGTTGTAGCCGGCCGAGATGATCATGTCGTCGAGGCGCGAACGATAGTAGAAATAACCGTCGCCATCCATTTCGTAGGCGTCGCCGGTAAGGTTCCAGCCATCCTGCACATAGTCGCGCTGGCGCGGATCGGCGAGGTAGCGGCAACCGGTCGGCCCTTTCACCGCCAGGCGCCCGATCACGCCCGGCCCGAGCGGCTCGCCGTCCTCGCCGAGGATGCAGGCGCGGTAGCCGGGCACCGGCTTGCCGGTGGCGCCGGGCCGGATGGCGTCGCCGGCGGCCGAAATAAAGATGTGCAGCATTTCGGTGGCGCCGATGCCGTCGATCATGGCCAGGCCGGTCGCCTCCTGCCAGGCGTCGCGCGTGGCCAGCGGCAGCGCTTCGCCCGCCGNNTCAGGCTGGACAGGTCGAAGCGGGAAGCCAGCTGGGCCATCTGGCGGTAGAAGGTGGGCGCGGTGAAGCAGACCGTGGCGCGGTGCCGCGCAATCGCATCGAGCAGGGTCTCGGGCGTGAGCTTTTCGATTACCACGCCGGCCGCGCCCACCCGCAGCGGGAACAGCAGCAATCCGCCCAGGCCGAAGGTAAAGGCCAGCGGCGGCGTGCCGATGAAGACGTCGTCGCTGGTCGAACGCAGCGTATGCACCGGGAAGCAGTCGCAGATCGCCAGCACGTCGCGGTGGAAGTGCATGGTGCCCTTCGGGATGCCGGTGGTGCCCGAGGTGAAGCTGATCAGGCAGACGTCGTCGGCGGCGGTGTCGACCGCCTCGAACGGCTGGTCGTGACGCGCCATCAACGCTTCAAGGGAGGCCGGATCGGCCGGGCCGGCGGGGTCGCCATGCGCGTGGTCGGGCAGATCGAACAGCGTCACCGGCGGGCAGGCCGCGCCCGGCGTTTCGCGCAGCGCGTCGATCTCGGTGCGCA
>DOUW01000198.1 GCA_003520365.1 Massilia sp. | reverse complement strand
AACGCGACCTGGCGCCGCGTGCGCAGGAACAGCGGCGCGCCCAGGCCGTCTTCCAGGGCCGCGATGGCCTGCGACAGCGGCGGCTGGGTCATGTGCAAGCGCGCGGCGGCGCGGCCGAAGTGCAGCTCTTCGGCCACCGTTACGAAATAGCGCAGCTGGCGCAGTTCAAGATTCATCGATATGCGTTTCCATGGATTTATCGGTTATTGATATCTATTCCATATCACAGCCCGGCAAATCTTACATTTGACGGGGCGTGGCGCGCAAGGCATGCTCGCAAGACGTGTCCAAGGAGGCCAGCATGTCTGAACAGCCGCGCTACAACCGCCGATCCCGCAACGTCACCGAAGGCGTCGCCCGCGCCCCGAATCGCTCGATGTACTACGCGATGGGTTACCAGAAGGAAGACTTCGACAAGCCGATGATCGGCGTGGCCAACGGCCACTCGACGATCACGCCCTGCAATTCCGGCCTGCAGAAGCTGGCCGACGTCGCGATTGCCGCGGTCAAGGACGCCGGCGCCAACCCGCAGGTGTTCGGCACCCCGACCATTTCCGACGGCATGTCGATGGGCACCGAGGGCATGAAGTTCTCGCTGATCTCGCGCGAAGTCATCGCCGACTGCATCGAAACCTGCGTCAACGGCCAGTGGATGGACGGCGTGGTCGTCATCGGCGGCTGCGACAAGAACATGCCGGGCGGGATGATCGCCCTGGCGCGCGCCAACGTGCCCGGAATCTATGTCTACGGCGGCACCATCAAGCCGGGCCACTGGAAAGGCAAGGATTTGACCATCGTCTCGGCCTTCGAGGCGGTCGGCGAATTCACGGCCGGGCGCATGAGCCAGGAAGACTTCGACGGCATCGAGAAGAACGCCTGCCCGTCGTCCGGTTCCTGCGGCGGCATGTACACGGCCAACACCATGTCGTCCTCGTTCGAGGCGCTCGGCATGTCGCTGCTGTACTCGTCGACGATGGCCAATCCGGACGACGAAAAGGTCGGCTCGGCGGCCGAGTCGGCGCGTGTGCTGGTCGACGCGGTAAAACGCGACCTGAAGCCGCGCGACATCATCACCCGCCAGTCGATCGAGAACGCGGTGTCCCTGATCATGGCCACCGGCGGCTCGACCAACGCCGTGCTGCACTATCTCGCCATTGCCCACGCCGCCGAGGTCGAGTGGACGCTGGACGACTTCGAGCGCGTGCGCCGCAAGGTCCCGGTCATCTGCAACCTGAAACCCTCGGGCCAGTACGTCGCCACCGATCTGCACCAGGCCGGCGGCGTGCCGCAGGTGATGAAGATCCTGCTCGACGCCGGCCTGCTGCACGGCGACTGCGTGACGATCACCGGCCGCACCCTGGCCGAGGAACTGGCCGATGTCCCCTCGACGCCGCGCGCCGGCCAGGACGTGATCCACCCCATCGACCGGGCCTTGTATGCCCAGGGCCACCTGGCGATCCTGAAGGGCAACCTGTCGCCGGAAGGGGCGGTGGCCAAGATCACCGGCCTGAAGAACCCGGCGATCACCGGCCCGGCGCGCGTGTTCGACGACGAATATACGGCAATGGACGCCATCCTCGGCGACCGCATCCAGCCGGGCGACGTGCTGGTGCTGCGCTACCTGGGCCCGAAGGGCGGGCCGGGCATGCCGGAAATGCTGGCGCCGACCGGCGCCCTGATCGGTAAAGGCCTGGGCGAATCGGTCGGCCTGATCACCGATGGCCGCTTCTCGGGCGGCACCTGGGGCATGGTGGTCGGCCACGTGGCGCCGGAAGCCTTCGAGGGCGGGACGATCGCGCTGGTGCGGGAAGGGGATTCGGTGACGATCGATGCCAACCAGTTGCTGATCCAGCTGAATGTGCCGGAAGAGGAAACCGCCCGCCGCCGCGCCGCCTGGACCCGTCCGGCGCCGCGTTATACGCGCGGGGTGCTGGCCAAGTTCGCGGCGCTGGCCTCGAGCGCGAGCAAGGGCGCCGTTACTGGTTAAAAGAAAATTGCGTAGCTCATTTGCGCTGGTCGAAGGACTTCTTCACCCGCGCCTGGCGCCGCTTCTCGTCCTCGTCGTGGGCCTTCTTCTTGTCCCAGCCGAGCAGCTTTTCGATGTACTCGAACCAGACGAAGGCAAACACCATCAAGCCGCCGATCCACCACCAGGACAGGTCGGCGAAGCGCCAGACGTCGAAAAAGCGCAAGCCCACCAGGGCGACAATCAACAGGATCAGGGGCATGGTCATTTCTCCAGGACCCCCCATCTTACAAAGATTTCGATGCCCTGTGGCAAAATAACCATGTGTGGCGGAAACGCCTCGGCGTCAAAACGTAAGCGTCGTTACAGAGTGTGTCCACGGCATGTCCTTGCTGGGAAACGCGGTAGAATGCAAGTAGTTAACCATGGAGAGTCTTAGATGAAACGGTCCTTGATGTTGTGCGTAGTGTTGTCGGCCCTCGCATCCTCGAGCGCATTCGCGCAAGCCGACCTGGCAAAGGCGAAAAACTGCATGGCTTGCCACGCCGCCGCGACCAAGCTGGTGGGCCCGGCCTACAAGGACGTTGCCGCCAAATACGCTGGCCAGAAGGGCGCCGAAGACAAACTGGTGCAGAAGGTCATGAAGGGCGGCTCGGGCGCCTGGGGGCCGGTGCCGATGCCGGCCAATCCGCAGGTGAGCGAAGCGGAAGCGCGCAGCCTGGTGAAGTGGGTGCTGGCGACCAAGTAATTCCAGCGGATTTCGAAGAGAAGATACAAAGCGCGACGGCGGAAGCCGGCGCGCTTTTTTGTTGGCCGTGAACCGTATCTATGGACTCCACCCG
>DOUW01000116.1:3330-3629 GCA_003520365.1 Massilia sp. | reverse complement strand
GGCTCGAGAGCCCACCCTACCGAAGGCAGCACGGTCAGCGCCGCAGGAACTCCGTCGCCTGCGCCGCCGACATCGGCTGGCTGAACAGGAAACCCTGGAACAGGTCGCAGTTCGCTGCGGCCAGCGCGTCGTGCTGGGCGCGCGTTTCGACGCCCTCGGCCACCACGTGCATGTCGAGCTTGTGCGCCAGCGCCACGATGCCGGCGCACAGGTCGGCGTCCTTCTGGTCGTCGGCGATGTTGCGGACAAACGAGCGGTCCAGCTTGAGGAAGTTCACCGGCAGCTGGCGCAGGTAGGCC
>DOUW01000116.1:0-3165 GCA_003520365.1 Massilia sp. | reverse complement strand
CGACAGGTTGACCGCCACCGGCACTTCGCCCATGCCCTCGCTGCGCCAGCGGGCGACCTGGCGGCAGGCTTCGTCGATCACCCAGCGTCCCAGGCCCAGCAGCAGGCCGAGCTGCTCGGCCAGCGGGATGAAGCGGTCCGGCGCCACCAGGCCGACGCCGGGCCGGTTCCAGCGGATCAGGGCCTCGAAGCCGGCCACCGTGCCGTCGCGCCGCATTTTCGGCTGGTAGTGCAGCGTGAATTCGCTCGACCCCATCGCCGCGCGCAGGTCGCGCTCGAGCGCCACCCGCTCCGCCACGGTCGCGCCCAGCGCGCGCGAATAGAAGCGGTACTGGTCGCGGCCGTGGTCCTTGGCCGAGTACATCGCCGCCTCGGCCCGGCCGAGCAGCTCGTTGGCGTCGTTGCCGTCCACGCCGGACAGGCTGATGCCGGCGCTGAAGGTCAGGTGCAGGGGCTGCTGCAGCACCGGATAGGGTTGCGACAGGAAGGCGCGGACCTGCTCGACCTCGCGCGCGAGTTCCTCGACCGATCCGTCATAGGGCAGCGTGAAGGCGAACTCGTCGCCCGACAGGCGCGCCAGGTTGCCGATCGAGGCGCCGCATTGCTGCAGGCGCAGGGCGACCATCTGGATCAGCTGGTCGCCGACCGCCTGGCCGAAATTATTGTTGATGTACTTGAACTGGTCGAGGTCGAAGATGGCGACCGCCAGCCGCGTGTTCGCCGCGGCGCCGCCACCGGCCGCCAGCAGGTGCTCGTCGAGCGCGGTCTCGAACCTCAGCCGGTTCGCCAGCCCGGTCAGGGAGTCGGTCACGCGCTCGTGTTCGAGCCGGGTGCGCAGGCCGCGCAGCTCGGTGATCTCGGTCGACAGGCCGAGCAGGCAGGCGGGATGCCCCGGCAGCGAGATCGGAATCTTGCGCGTCCAGAACAGGCGATCCCGGCCCTGCGCATCGGTGATCAGCTCCTCGACCGCTTGGGCCAGGCCAGCCAGCACCGCACGGTCGTTCTCGAGCAGCGGCTTGACCACCTCGGGCGGCAGGAAGTCTTTGTCGGTGCGTCCGAGCAAGGTGTCGAGCTCGACACCGAAAATCTCGAGCACGCGGCGGTTCGCATACAGGTAGCGCCCCTCACGGTCCTTCATGAAGATGGCGCTGTCGACGTTGGAGAGGATCGTGTCGAACCACAGGTTGCGCTTGATGAGCGCATCCAGGGTGCGCCGCTCTTCGGTCATGTCGGTCGAGATGCCGCACAGGCCGATCACGCGGCGCTGGGCGTCGAACAGCGGCAGCTTGACGGTGCGGAACACCCGGCGCCCGCGTCCAGGCAGGTAGAGTTCCTCGTCGCGCTCGAGCTTGGCGCCGGTGGCGAATACCTCGCGGTCGGTGACGAGGATCGAGTCGCAGCGGGCCAGGTCGACGAAATCGCCGTCGCGGCGGCCGACGATGGCGCCGGGCGCGGCCTCGAACACGAGCCCGAGCGCGCGGTTGGCGAACAGGTAGCGGCCGTCCACGTCCTTGACGTAGAAGCAGGCGTCGAGGTTGTCGATCAGGGCCCACAGGCTCTGCAAGGGCCCGGGACCGGCCGGCGCGGTTTCCTCCGACTCGTCCATGCAGCCTCCGGTGGCGGATACGGGGCGCGGCCCGCCCCGGCAGGCGCGTGCGTTCCTGCCCGTGCCCGTGAACAGTGTAACGCGGTCCCCGCACGGCGCACGCGCGGCAGGACTGGTACGCTGGCGGACGGCGGCCAGCCGCCCCTTATTTGGTCACGGCCAGCACCGTGCGGCGCCCGCCCTTGAAGGTGTACAGGGTGATGGTGCCGTCGCGGATGTCGCCGCGTGCGTCGAAAGCGATCGGCCCGGTGACGCCGCGGGTCTCGATCTTCGCCAGCACCGGCAGGTACTTCGCCGGCGCCGAAGAGCCGGCCTTGACCATGGCATCGGCCATCGTCATCACCGCGTCGTAGGCATACGGCGCGTTGATCTGGACGTTGATGCCGAAACGCTTCTTGTAGTCGGCGCGGAACTTGTCCATTGCCGGCTTGCCGGACGCGTCGACGCCGCCGGCCTCGGCGCAGAACACCTGGCCGTCCGCCATCGCGCCGCCCGACAGTTTATGGATCTCGTCCGAACAGATGCCGTCGCCGCCCATCATCCTGACGTTCATGCCGAGCTGCTTCATCTGGCGCAGCATGGGGCCGGCGACCGCGCTCATGCCGCCGAAGAAGACCAGGTCGGGCTTCTGGGCG
The DNA here is from genome assembly GCA_003520365.1 of Massilia sp. Classification (GTDB taxonomy): domain Bacteria; phylum Pseudomonadota; class Gammaproteobacteria; order Burkholderiales; family Burkholderiaceae_D; genus Telluria; species Telluria haematophila. The sequence continues at coordinate 925 of DOUW01000116.1, read as the reverse complement.
CGAATCTTGGTCAGGATGGCGCTGAAGTCGCTCGCCTTGTCGTGGGTGAACTCCCGCGCGACCACGTTCACGCCCTGCTGGCGCAGGCCCTTGGCGAACTCCATCACCAGGCCCTGGCCGTAGGCGGTGCGGTCGTCGATCACGGCGACGCGGCGCGCGCCCATGTCCTTGACCGCATGGCGGCCCAGTGCCTGGCCCAGCTGGACGTCGTTGGCAACCACGCGGAAAGCGGTGTTGAATCCCTGCTGGGTGTACTTCGGGCTGGTGCTGGACGGCGAAATTTGCGGAACGCCGGCCTGGTGGTAGATCTTCGAGGCCGGAATCGTGGTGCCCGAGGTCTCGTGGCCGACCACGCCGTTGACGCGGCCGTCGACCAGCTTCTGGGCCACGTTGGTCGCCTGCTTCGGGTCGCCGCCGTCGTCCTCGGCCACCAGCTCGAAGCGCACTTTCTTGCCGGCGATCGTCACGCCGCGCGCGTTCAAGGCCTCGATCGCCATGCGGGCGCCGTTCTCGGTGTCCTTGCCGAAATAGGCGACCGGGCCGGTGACGGCGGCCGAATGGCCGATGCGGACGACTTCCTGGGCCGACGCCAGGCCTGCGGCCGCCAGGGCGGCGACGACAACTGCTTGCTTCTTCATTGCTTCCTCATTGTTCGGTATTGCGGTATTGCCGTGCGCCGGGCGCGCGAAAGAAGCAACTATAGCAAGGATGGGTCGTTCGGGTGCGGCGCCCTCATCCGTCGCTGCGGCACATGTAAAGCGCCACCGGCGGATAGCTCGCCAGCGCCAGCCGCGCGGCATCGTCGCCGCAGGCGGCTGCGCGAAAGCCGAGGCGCTCCCAGAAGCGCTGCGAGTCCTGCACCGACACCAGCGCGCAATGGGCCATTCGCTGTTCCCGGGCCAGCGCCTGCAGGCGCTCGGCCAGC
>DOUW01000119.1 GCA_003520365.1 Massilia sp. | reverse complement strand
AGCGGCGAACACGGTTGCGGCCGCCGGTGCCGCGCCCATCACCGGCATCGGCCTCACCGAACAGCTGCGCCAGGCCCTGCGCGACCGCAGCTACCTGTGCCTGCACGCGGGCTTCTTCACCTGCGGCTTCCACATCGCCTTCCTGGTGACCCACCTGCCGGGCGAGGTCGCGCTGTGCGGCCTGCCGGTCGGCGTCGCCGGCACGGCGCTCGGGCTGATCGGCCTGTTCAACATCGCCGGCAGCCTGAGCGCCGGCGCGCTGTCCACGCGCTACCGCATGAAGAACCTGCTGGCCCTGATGTACGCCAGCCGCGCCCTGATCATCGTCATCTACCTGCTGGCGCCGAAGACGGCACTGACCTTCTACCTGTTCGCCGCCGCGCTCGGCTTCACCTGGCTCGCCACCGTGCCGCCGACGGCCGGCCTGGTCGGCAAGCTGTTCGGCACGCGCTACCTGGCCACGCTGTTCGGCCTGACCCTGCTGTCGCACCAGATCGGCGGCTTCTTCGGCGCCTGGCTGGGCGGGCTGGCGTTTGTCCGCTTCGGCGACTATAGCTGGATGTGGTACGCCGACATTCTGCTCGCCCTGCTGGCGGCCCTGGTCAACCTGCCGATCCGCGAGGCGCCGGTGGCGCGCGCGGGCGTGCTGCCGGCGGCGAAGGCCTAGGCGATGGCGCGCGACACCTGGGCCTACCGCGAAGTGGGCGTGCATTCCGTGCGCGATGGGCGGAGCAGCAGGCTGCGCATCGCGCCGTTGCCCGGCCAGGCCTTTGCCCCGACCATGCGCGTGCAGTGCGCGGCCGCCTTGCGCGATCCCGAACGCTATCCCGAGGGCACGCGCTTCCTGCTGCAGGCCAAGCTCACCGACCGCCTGGGCGGCGAGCCTTTCCTGTATGCCTGGCATGGCGATCCGGTCCAGGTGCTGAGCGCTGCGCAGGCAAAGAAATTTCTTGCGGCCTTCAGGCGTGGGCGCATCTGAAGAGGACGCCCCGCACGCGCCGCCGCGAAAATGGTTAACATCGAGACTTTACAAACGAACATGAGGGGAAACTATGGCAACGAAAAAAATCGCCGTCGTCGTGGGCAGCCTGCGCAAGGAGTCGTTCAGCCGCAAGATCGCCAGGACCATGATGGCCCTGGCCCAGGACAAGCTGGAGATGGAGATCGTCGAGATCCGCGACCTGCCGCTGTATAACGAGGACGACGAGACCGCGACCCCGCCACAAGCCTTCACCGAATTCCGCGACCGCATCCGCGCAGCCGACGGCGTGCTCTTCGTCACCCCCGAGTACAACCGTTCTGTCACGGCGGCCCTGAAGAACGCGATCGACGTCGGCTCGCGCCCCTACGGCAAGGCCGCCTGGACCGGCAAGCCCTGCGCCATCGTCAGCCAGTCGCCGGGCGCGCTGGGCGGCTTCGGCGCCAACCACCATCTGCGCCAGATGCTGCCTTTCCTGAACATGCCGGCCATGCCGGCGCCGGAAGCCTACCTCGGCGGCATCGCCACCAAGTTCGACGGCGACACGCTGACCGACGACTCGCTGCGCGGCTTCCTGCAAACCTTCGTCGACACCTTTGCCGGCTGGGTGGAAAAACATGCAGGCTGAGCAGCAGATCGCGGCGGCCGAGGGCCAAGGCCCGCGCCCGATCGCGATCCGCGAGATCGACCACGTGGTGCTGCGCGTGGTCGACCTGGAGCGCGTCGAGCGCTTCTACCGTGACGTGCTCGGCTGCACGGTGGCGCGCCGCCAGGAGGCGATCGGCCTGATCCAGCTGCGCGCCGGCAGCTCGCTGGTCGACCTGGTGCCGGTCGACGGCAAGCTCGGCCGCATGGGCGGGGCCGCTCCCGGCAAGGAAGGGCGCAACCTCGACCACGTATGCTTCCGCGTCGAGCCCTTCGACGAGGCGGCGATCCGCGCCCACCTGGCGGCGCACGGCGTCGAGGCCGGCCCCCTTGATTCCCGTTTTGGCGCCGAAGGCGACGGCCCCTCGATCTACCTGCAGGATCCCGAGGGCAACACGATCGAGCTGAAGGGACCGCCTTCGCAATGAAGCAGCACAAGCAGGACCGCACCTATACCGAACCCGATACCTTCGGCAAGCCATCGGCGGGCTGGCGCGCGCGCATGCACGAGGTCATCTTCGGCATCGACACGCCGGCGGGCCGCAACTTCGACATCGCACTGGTGTGTGTCGTTCTGCTCAGCATCGTCGTCGTCATGCTCGAGAGCGTGCCGCAGGTGCGCGCCCGCCACGCCGGCGTCATGCATGCGCTCGAATGGGCGTTCACGCTGCTGTTCACCGTCGAGTACATCGCGCGCCTGATCTGCGTGCAGAGGCCGGCGCGCTACGCCACCAGCTTCTACGGCCTGGTCGACCTGGTCTCGGTCCTGCCTACCTACATTTCCCTGCTGGTGCCGGGCAGCGGCGCCTTGCTCGACATCCGCGTGCTGCGCCTGCTGCGGGTATTCCGCATCTTCAAGCTGACCCTCTACCTCGAAGAGTACACCCGTCTCGGAGAAGCGCTGGCCGCCAGCCGGCGCAAGATCATGGTCTTCCTGTCGGTGGTGCTGATGGCCATCGTCATCCTCGGCACCTTGCTGTACGTGGTCGAAGGCCCGGAGAGCGGCTTCACCAGCATCCCGACGGCGATGTACTGGGCCACCGTCACGATGACGACGGTCGGCTACGGCGACATCACGCCGCACACCCCGCTGGGCAAGCTGATCGCATCCTTCATGATGCTGCTCGGCTGGGGCATCCTGGCGGTGCCGACCGGCATCGTCACCGCCGAGATGACCTCGCAGCGCCTGGGCCGCCGCGGCCCGCGCACGCCCGAGCGCAGCTGCGC
>DOUW01000121.1 GCA_003520365.1 Massilia sp. | reverse complement strand
CTATAACCAGGCGGGTCTTGACACTTAGCCACCATGGCTGGCGTCGAGAATCTGCTGGTAGCTTTTCTCCGCCAGGCCGAGCAGCACGTTGCCGCTGCTGCGGCGGCGGATCTCGCGCATGATCTGCTCGAGCTGGCGGATGGCCTCGCGCGAGGCGTTCTCGCGCGCCGCGATCAGGGCCAGGCCATACTGGCCATACAGGCGGCCGGTGGCGACATCGCTGTTCTCGACCAGTTTCTCGAAGATGCGCCTGGCGTTTTTCATGGATTCCCTGTCGGGCTGCTTCTCCTTGTCGAGGATCTCCATCAGGGCAAGTCCGATGCGCGGATTGGTCTGGTAGCCGTCGCCTTCGCCGCCGTACAAGTCGGCATGCCCGGCCGATGCGAGGTAGTGGTCGCGCGCCGATTCCGCATTGCCGCCCATGAGTGCGACATCCCCGGCCATCATCTCCACGCGCGCCAGGATCCAGGGCCGTTTCTCGCAGAAGGGCTTCCTTGCATACTCCATGGCTTCGGCGATGTGGCGGTGCGCCTCGCCGATTCGCTTGTCGACGATGTCGAGGCGTGCGCGCCAGGCTTCCGCCAGCGCGTGCAGGTCCTCGTCGCCGCCGTCCTCGAGCAGCTTCTCGCCCGCCTCGAGCTGGGCCCTGGCTTCCGCCTGACGGTTTTCCTCGATGAAGGTCCATGCCAGCGCGTCGATGTGCAGCAGCGCGCGCGTGCGCCTTTTCAGCGGCGCTTTCGCCTGCAGCGCGCTCTCGATGCAGGCCAGGCGCTGGCTGTTCAGGAAGCGGCTGTCCATGTAATGCACGAGGAGCAGCGCGAAGCGCGCCGCACGCCGGCACTCGCCGCTCCAGCGCACCAGGGCGTCGATCGTCGGCCACCAGGGGTCGACCTTGCTCATTTCATCCCTGACCAGCGCGTTCCAGTAAACCTCGGGAACGTCGGGGTTGCGGATCACGTTCTTCAGGAAGCGCAGCAGGTAGGCCGCGAGGCGCGTTTTCACCTGGTCCAGTTCGAAGGCGGTCACGCCGCCGCGCTGCAGCACTTCCCTGGTGGTCCGGTGCATCAGGTAGGCGTCCTTGCAGGCGTCGTACTCCAGCATGCCGAACCTGACGCATCCCAGCATGGTCTTTCTCGTCGCATTCCGCCCGCCGGTTCCCTGCACCTGCCGGCTCAGGGCCGCCTGGAGCAGCTCCGCCGCGATCCATTCCTCGCTCGGGAACACCATCATGGCGATGACCACCTCGCGGCCCGCCGCGTCGAGCGCGCGCATGATCTCGCCCACGAGGGCGTCGAAGACGACGTCGCTTTCCTCGCCCGCCAGGCTGGCGAGGCGGTCGAGCTGCTTGTGCCCGCCCTCGCGGTTGCACAGGCAGAGCGCCCACTTCACCGCCTGCGGATTGCCGCCGGCGATCCTGAGCAGCTCCCTGGCCGACTGTTCGCCAAACTCCGGACAATGACGCTTCAGGAGCAGGCTGCGCGCCTGTTCGCGCAGCAGTTCCTGGGCCTCGTCCTCGTCCAGCCGGCATACCTCGACCACGAAGCCGGCAACGATGGCGCTGCGCGAGATGACGACAATGCGGCTCTTCGGATTCGCATACGGGCCGGCGTTTTCCAGCCAGGACCGGATTTCCCTGAAATGCTCGGCCGGCCGGCGCTGCGTGGCCGCTGCGGCGGCCTTGCCGGCGACCTGGCAGGGACAACCGGGAAAGCCGGCCGGATCCTCGAAGTCCTCGATCACGATCAGGAGCCTGCGCTCCTGCAGCAGCGCATTGATGCGCGACTGGTTCTTCTTGTTGCGCTGTTCGCGGTCGGGCAGGTTGTAGAGGGACGTGTCCGCGCCCGCCGCGATGGTGTCGAAAATCCGCTCCAGGCTGTGTCCGACCGGCCCCGCGTCGGCCGTGCTGCGGATCCAGATGATCTGTTCGAATGCGTCGTCGAGCATGTAGGTGCCCGGCGGATGGACGCAGTCGGCCACGGCCTCCGCCACCAGCTGGGTCTTGCCGATGCCCGCCGCGCCCTTCACCATGACGACCCGGAAATCCGACGACAGCCCGGTCTTGATCCGCTCGAGCATGGCATGGCGGCGCACCGCATGCTTGCGATAGGCCGGCAGCGAACGCTCGCGCTCGCTTGCCGCGCCAGCCGGGAAACTGTGCTTCCTGCGCTCGAACGAGATCAGGCTCTGGCGGAAGCGCCGCAGCCAGTCCTCGACGGCGGAATCGGCATCCGACGTGCCCGAGTCGACATCGAGCGCGATCACTTTCACGCCGCGCGCATTCATGGCGCGCACGCTCAGTTCGCTGGGTTTGAGCTGCAGGCTGTACAGCAGCGGACGCACCGACCCGGACTGGTTCGCCGCGTTGCCGAGAATCATTCCCAGGTTCGGATCGCTGAAACTGTAGCCCAGGAACAGGACGGTATGGGTCTGCAGCTCCACTTTCAACAGGTCGGCCACCGCCGGGTTCCTGCCGAAATAGCTGTAGAAGTCGCGCGCGCTGATGACGATCGATTCAGGATCGCTGAGGTCGCCGTGCAGCTTCACGATCGAGAGTGTCGAGGTGTCGGAAAAACCGACCTGGGAGGCGTTGAAGATGACGTTGCGGTTGATCTGCCGCTTCTGCGAGGCCTGTTCGAGGAGGTTGTCGAAATTGGTCGTGTAGATGCGCTGGACCGGCAGGCCGACGATGAGTTCATGGGTCCGGGTCAACTGGAAGCGGACGTCGCCAAGGCGTTCCTTCAGGTATTGCACCAGTACCGACCGGCTGTGCTTGACCTCGTAGAGCTCGGCGACATCGAGATAGCTGGTGTTGGGGTTGACGGCGGATCCGAGGTCGGCCCGCAAAGGCGCCATCAGCTTGCTCCAGGACGGCAAGCGGGCGCCGAGCGAGATGCCGGCGCCGACGAAAACGGTGCCGTTGCCGTGCGCGAAACGCTCCACCAGGACAGGGTCGATTTCGTCTTGAGTCGCCATGCTGCCTCCCGGGAGCTTGAAACACCTACCGCAATCGAACGGACTTCGTCAAAACGACAACCTGCGAGCCTGTCAATACTACGCGCGCCCTATGCACATTGATTAAAAATTTTTGCAACCAACACTCATCCAGTTGTCAAATCGCCACGTCAATTCAAGGTTTGATCTCGCGCAGATTTTCCTGTGATCTTCACGGCAGAACGACGCATTTCAAGAAACCCGGAAAACCCCTAGAATAGGTTGTTCTGGAGAACCATTCTCTTACCTATCGGAAGCCCGCTTTTGGAAACTCTTCTCTTCGCTGCCCCCGCCTCGCTCGGCCCCACCCTCGTCGCCGCCCTGTTCGGCCTGTTGATCGGCAGCTTCCTGAACGTCGTCATCCACCGCATTCCGAAGATGATGCAGCGCGAGTCGGACAACTACGTGGCGCACGAGAGCGGCAAGGAGTTGCCGCACACCGACCGCTACAACCTGATGGTGCCGCGCTCGAGCTGTCCGCATTGCGGCCACCAGATCACGGCGCTCGAGAACATTCCGGTCGTCAGCTGGCTGGCTTTGGGGGGCAAGTGCCGCAGCTGCAAGGCGCCGATTTCCGCGCGCTACCCGACGGTCGAGCTGGTCACCGGTCTGATCTCCGGCCTGCTGGTCTGGACCTTCGGCTCCGGCTGGGCCGGCCTGGGCACCCTGCTGTTCGCCTACCTGTTGATCGCGATGACCTGCATCGACTACGACACCAAGCTGCTGCCGGACGACCTGACCTACCCGCTGCTGTGGGCCGGCCTGCTCATCAACATCAACGGCACCTTCGTGCCGCTGCAGGATGCCGTGATCGGCGCGGCGGTCGGCTACCTGGTACTGTGGGCCGTGTACTGGCTGTTCAAGCTCGTCACCGGCAAGGAAGGCATGGGCTACGGCGACTTCAAGCTGCTCGCCGCCCTGGGCGCCTGGCTCGGCTGGGCGATGCTGCCGACCATCATCCTGCTGTCCTCGGTGGTCGGCGCCTTAGTGGGTATCGGCCTGATCGTGTTCGCCAAGCGCGGGCGCGACAACCCGATTCCCTTCGGTCCCTACCTGGCGGCGGCCGGCCTGATCGCCCTGCTCTGGGGCGCACGANNAACGGACCCCGCCCCCCTTCCAGTCGTATATCGCCGGATAGTCATGGAAACTGCGATGGACACCGCGCCCCCCTCCTTCTCGGTCGGCCTGACCGGCGGCATCGGCTGCGGCAAGACGACCGTGGCCGACATGTTCGGCGCGCTCGGCGCAACGATCGTCGACACCGACCAGATCGCCCACGCGCTCACCGCGCCCCAGGGCGCTGCCATGCCCGCCCTGCTGGCCGAGTTCGGCGCGGACTTCGCCAC